>CACZSP010000212.1 GCA_902783905.1 uncultured Ruminococcus sp. | reverse complement strand
GGGCAGGCGGCAAGCGGTTCGAGAGTTGAAAGGTCGATCTCTATGATCTCGTCGTAAAGGGCGTCTTCGTCGGCGAACACCGGCCGCCAGTCCTTTTCTCTTCCCTCTTTGCGGAGGAATTCCCTTGTTATTTCATCCGACGGGAAAATACTTGAGGTTGCGCCGAGTTCTGTTCCCATATTCGTAATTGTCGCGCGCTCGGGTACCGACAGCGTCGAGACGCCGTCTCCACCGTATTCGATTATCTTTCCGACGCCTCCCTTGACGCTCATTATACGGAGCACTTCAAGGATAATGTCTTTTGCGGAAACAAGCGGCGAAAGGTGCCCGTGAAGATTGATCCTCGTCATCCGCGGCATCACGATATGGTATGCTCCCCCTCCCATGGCGACGGCAACGTCAAGTCCGCCGGCGCCCATGGCAAGCATTCCGAGCCCCCCTCCGGTGGGAGTATGACTGTCGGAGCCGATCAGCGTTTTACCCGGAATTCCGAACCGCTCCAGATGAACCTGATGGCAAATTCCGTTACCGGGTCTCGAAAACAGAAGACCGTATTTTTCGGCGGCTGACTGAATGAACCGGTGGTCGTCGGCGTTTTCGAAACCCGACTGAAGTGTGTTGTGATCGATATAGGCGACCGACAGCTCGGTCCTCACTCTCGGGATACCCATCGCTTCGAATTCGAGATAGGCCATCGTCCCCGTCGCATCCTGCGTCAGCGTCTGATCTATCCTCAGTCCGACGTCGGTCCCGGGTATCATTTCACCTTCGACAAGATGCGCCGAAATGATCTTTTCCGCTATCGTCATACCCATCAGTTGTCACCTCTTTCGGAGATCGGAACGTAAACTCTCTTTTTTGTCAGCGGACGGTATGCCGGGCGCATGATCTTGTGGCTCGTCTGGATCTCCTCGAGCCGGTGAGCGCACCAGCCGGACATCCTGGCAACGGCGAAGAGCGGCGTGAACAGCTCCCTCGGGATCCCCAGCATCCTGTAAACGAGCCCGGAATACATATCGACGTTTGCGCAAATACCGGTATCATCGACCATTTTTGAATTGAGCAATGCCGGCGAGAGACGTTCTACGGCGTCGAGAAGCGTAAAATCGTCCCTGTATCCCTTTTCGTCCACCATTCTTTCGGCTTCCCTTTTGAGTATGACGGCGCGCGGATCGCTCTTTGTGTAAACGGCGTGACCCATTCCGTAAATCAGTCTGCTGCCGTCTCCCGCCTCGCCGGCAAGGATCTTTTTAAGATAAGCCGTGATCTCGTCGTCGTCGTGAATATCCTTTACGTGCGCCTTGATATCGTCGAGCATGTCGCAGACCTTGAGATTGGCTCCGCCGTGTCTCGGACCTTTCAGGGCTCCGATAGCCGCCGCGACCGCGGAATAGATATCCGTCGCGGAAGACGTGACGGCGCGACAGACGAAGGCGGAATTGTTTCCTCCGCCGTGCTCGGCGTGAAGTATCATGCATCTGTCGAGAAGGATCGCCTCCTCCTCGGTGAACTTCCTGTCGGCCCTGAGCGTCGAAAGGATGTTTTCGGCGGTAGACAGACCGTCCAACGGGAAGTGCAGGTACATCGATTTGTAATCGTAAGTACGCCTTTTCGCCTGATACGCTGCTACCATAAGGACCGGAAGTCTTCCGATAAGCTCCATCGACTGACGCAGCGAATTGACCTCGCTGATATCGTCCGGATCCTCGTCGTAGGAATAAAGGGCAAGCACGGCGCGGGCGAGCATATTCATTATATCCCGGGACGGGGTCCTCATGATGACGTCGTCGATGAAATTGTTCGGGATTTTACGGCAGTGCTCAATGAGCCGGCTGTACATACCGAGGTCGGAAGCGCTTGGAAGTTCGCCGAACAGAAGGAGCCAGGACGCCTCGTCGTACCCGAAGCGGTTTTCCTTTTCGCATCCGGCGACAAGATCGGCAACGTTGATGCCGCGGTAGAACAGTTCACCGTCCACAGGAACGCGCTCGTATTCGTTGACCAGATAACCGTGAACGTTGCTGATCCGGGTAAGTCCCGCGACGATACCCGTTCCGTCGGCGTTTCGCAGACCTCTTTTGGCGTTGCACTGAACGTACAGTTTCCCGTCGAATTCCCCGTCGGGATTGTATTTTTCGGCAAGATACTTGAAATCCTCTTCCATATTAAAGCCGTTCATGGCAGTCCCATCCTTAAAGAATAAAAATATGACATATTATACTACAAAAAATGCAAAAAATCAAGAATTATATGAAAAAACACAAAATTTTCAACGCATTTTTGCAAGAATTGAAATTTTAATATTCATTTTGTGCTGCAAACGAAAAAACCGCGCCGAAGCGCGGTTCTTCCGGTGGACCATCTAGGACTCGAACCTAGGACCGACCGGTTATGAGCCGGTAGCTCTAACCAACTGAGCTAATGGTCCGAACACCGTATTATTATACTCCAGACGCGTTGATTTGTCAACAGTTTTTTATCAAACTATTGCATTTTGATTAAATATGTGATATACTTTTAACCGTCGATGCGCCGGTGTGATGGAACTGGCAGACGTACGGGACTCAAAATCCTATCAGCATTTTTTCAGGATTTGAGTACCTATTGTTTTTCAGCATCGCTCTAACGGCTTACCTACG
>CACZSP010000211.1 GCA_902783905.1 uncultured Ruminococcus sp. | reverse complement strand
GAAGGTGTTCTTTATCGCGCCGTTGTTGAAGGCAAATCCCATTCCGAGCACCAGAACGACGATCCCTCCGAGGGTCCCCATCAGGTTTATGACGGCGTTGGCTTTCGAACGCAGCGGCTTGACCACGACGTCGGGCATAAGGGCGACGGCGGGTGAACGGAAGGTCGCCATTGCGATGAGCAGGACGAGCAGCGTGACGATGAAGAATATCAGGTAGGTGGATTTCTCATCGGTCTTCAGGCGTATGAATTCCTGACGCGCCGGAGCGACGAAGTTCGTATAAACTGTGTTGGTGACTTTTTTGAATTTCAGGAATCCCTCGGCTCCGTCGGCGTATTCGCTTTCGAGATCGATTTCCTTGAGGTATGCGTCGCCGCTTTCCTGGACCTTGAGAGAAACGATCTTCTTGTCGTCGATCTTCCCGGTGTCGCGGTCGCGCAGATAGAAGTTCTTTCCGTCGGGAGTGACGATTATCAGCTTGAAGCTCTGATCGGTTATCGTCTGCTCTTTTGCGTCTTCTCCGTCGAAGGTCACTACGACGACGTGCGATTTGAACCTCGCCTCGGTGATCTCGGATCTGACCGAAACGAAACTCTCCTTATCGGCAAACGCGTTCGAAAGGACGAATTTCTTCCCTTCCGGCGTCGTCAGCTCCCTGTCGGCAACGCTGTCGTAAACGGCGGCAAGGGCCTCTCCGTCGTCTATCACCGCGGCGTCGCTGATATATTTCAGCTGCCCGTAATCGGCGGCGGAAAGCAGAAGGAGAGCCGCCATGGCGGCGACCGTCCCGTAAAAGACGAAGGGCTTTCTTCTGCCCCAGCGGTGCCGGCATCTGTCGGAGATGCCGCCGAAAAGCGGAAGCATAAACAGGGCGAGAATATTGTCCAGCGCCATAATGACGCCCGACCACGCCTGAGACATTCCGAACCTGTCGGTAAGGATCTTCGGAACGACGGTGTCGTACGCCGTCCAGAAGGTGATGATCAGGAAAAATGCGAATCCGACCAGGATAACGCGCTTGTAATTCAGTTTCAAACCGGTCACCTCGTATTCGTTTAAATATCCTTTTAGATTATACAATATATTTAAGCGGATGTAAAGAAAAACTTCGGCTTTTTTCGTATAATATCTTGCGCGCGCGGGCGCTCCGTGGTATAATTTCAATGGGAAGGAACGCAATCTTGCGCCGCCTCCCGCCGGCCTCCGGATCCGCCGTCACCCCGCCGCGATCCGGAAAACAAGTGATTTACGGAGAAACGCCATGCTTCACGCAAAACTGATTTCATCCCTCGACAAAGCATTCCCCGATTCGCCCGTCGACGGTTTCGACGCCTTTCCGTCGTCCTTCGCATACCGCAATTCGGTCGTATCCCTGCAGATAGCGACGAGGAGCGATCCGGGCGATCCGCACAGGAGATTCGCCCGGCTTTCGGTGTCGGGGATCCCCGAAGAAAGCGTGCGCTGGCGGCAGGTCGATTTCGTTCCCTCTCTCATGCCCTGCTACCCCGGGAGAAGCGACGCGGGTTATCTTCGTACTTCTCCGGGACTGTTTCCCGATCTGCTCTCCCCTCTCGGAATGGACGGCCGCTGCGCCGTCGTTTCCGGTCAGACCAGGTGCGTCTGGGTCGATATAGACGTAAAAGCGCTCGGCCCCGGCGCCTCCGGCAGATACCCGGTGATCTTCACCGTCGACGCCGGAAACGAAAAGGCGGAGCTTGCGTTCGAACTCAACGTGATCCCCGCGTCTCTTCCGGAGCAGGAGATAAAGGTCACTCAGTGGTTCCACAGCGACTGCCTTGCCGACTGGTATCGCGTTCCCGTTTTCTCGGAAGAGCACTGGAGGATAATCGAAAACTTCATGCGCACCGCCGCGAAAAACGGCATAAACACCGTCCTTACGCCGACCTTCACCCCGCCTCTCGACACGCACGTCGGGGGCGAGCGCCCGACGGTACAGCTCGTCGGCGTTAAAAAATACGCCTCGGGCAGGTACGCCTTCGATTTTTCCCTTCTCGACCGCTGGACCGACACGGCGCTGCGTTCGGGAATAAAATACTTTGAGATCGCCCATCTCTTCACCCAGTGGGGAGCGGCGCACGCTCCGAAGGTCATGGCTTCGACGCCCGAAGGGTTCAAAAAGATATTCGGCTGGGAAACCGAAGCATGCGGAAAAGAATACGTGCGTTTCCTGCGCAGGTATCTGACGGCTCTTATCGCCCACATGAAAGAGCGGGGACTGGACGGGCGCTGTCTTTTCCACATCTCGGACGAGCCGAACGCCGAACAGCTGCCCCAGTATATGAAGAGCCGCAATTCGGTGATCGACCTGCTCGAGGGCTACACGGTGATGGACGCCCTCTCAAACGTTGATTTCTACCGTTCGGGCGCCGTCACGACCCCGATCCCTTCCAACAATCACATCGAGCCGTTCATCGAGGCATTCGGGGAGGAAGGCAGAAAGGGACTCTGGACCTACTACTGCTGCGGACAGAGCATCGGCGTCAGCAACCGCTTTTTCGCGATGCCGGGAGCCCGGACGCGTTTTATCGGATGTCAGTTCTACAGATACGACATCGCCGGATTTCTCCAGTGGGGTTATAATTTCTATTACAATCAGGGTTCCTACGATCTTGTGAATCCTTTCACCGACTCGACCGGCAACTATTTCGTGCCGTCGGGCGACACCTATTCGGTATATCCGGGAAGCGGCGGCGAAGCTCTCGAATCGATGAGGATCAATCATTTCAGAGAAGGCCTCGAAGACCTTCGCGCCCTGCGCCTCTGCGAGTCGCTCGTCGGACGCGACCCGGTGATCGCCGCGCTCGAGGAGGAATGCGGAAAGATAGTCTTTTCCCGCTGCCTGTGCAATTCCACCGACATGGAGCGGCTGCGCGCAAAGATCGACGGGATGACCGCCGCGGCGCTCGAAGCCGCAAATAATTAACGGATGAAAGAGGTTCTTTAATGGGAGTTCCCGAATACTTCGGTTCAATGGTGTTCAACGACGCCGAAATGCGTAAAAGACTTTCCGAGAAAGTCTGGGCGGCGCTGAAAAGAACGAAGGACGACGCGCGTTCACTCGATCCCGGTATTGCCGACGAAGTTGCGTCGGCAATGAAGGAATGGGCGCTTGAACGCGGAGCCACGCATTTCACCCACTGGTTCCAGCCCCTCACCGGGATAACGGCGGAAAAGCACGAAAGCTTCATTTCCCCCTCCGGGGACGGCGGCGCGATAATGGAATTTTCCGGGCGCGAGCTGATCCGGGGCGAGTCGGACGCATCCTCCTTCCCGTCCGGCGGGCTGCGCGCCACCTTCGAGGCGCGGGGTTACACCGCCTGGGACCCGACGTCCTACGCGTTCATAAAGGGCAACACCCTCTGCATTCCGACCGCCTTCTGCTCCTGGGGAGGAGAGGCGCTCGACACCAAGACACCCCTTCTGCGCTCGATGGAGGCGCTCAACCGTCAGGCGCAGCGCATACTCCGTCTTTTCGGCAGGGAGGGCGGCCCGGTGCGGGTAAACGTCGGAACCGAACAGGAATATTTTCTTATCGACCGCGAAATATACGAGAAGCGCCCCGATCTGATCTACACCGGGCGCACCCTTTTCGGCGCGAGACCCCCTAAGGGTCAGGAACTTGACGATCACTACTACGGGGCGATAGCCCCGCGGGTCGCGGCGTATATGAAGGAGCTGGACGAAGAGCTCTGGCGCCTCGGCATCCCCGCCAAGACCGAGCACAACGAGGCGGCGCCCTCCCAGTACGAGCTGGCGCAGAGATACGACACGGCAAACATCGCGACAGACCACAACCAGTTGATGATGGAGATCATGCAGCGGACGGCGAAAAAACACGGTCTCGTCTGTCTGCTTCACGAAAAGCCCTTCAAGGGAGTAGCGGGATCGGGAAAGCACGACAACTGGTCGATCTCCACCTCCGACGGGCAGAATCTTCTCGACCCGGGAAAAACTCCGCGCGACAACGCCCAGTTTCTTCTCTTCCTCGTCGCCGTCATACAGGCGGCAGACGATTACCAGGACCTGCTGCGCCTCTCTGTGGCGACGGCCGGGAACGACCACCGTCTCGGAGCCGAGGAGGCGCCTCCCGCCATCGTCTCTGTCTTCCTCGGCAGCGAGCTTGACGCCGTACTCGAATCGATCGAGACCGGCAGCGAATATATGGCCGGCGTTTCCGAGCCGCTGCGCCTCGGCGTGCACGTCCTCCCGAAGCTCCCGAAGGACACCTCCGACCGCAACCGCACCTCCCCCTTTGCATTCACCGGAAACAAATTCGAATTCCGCATGCCGGGTTCCGCCGAAAGCACGGCTCACGCCAACATCATGCTCAACGTTTCCGTCGCCGAATCCCTCAGGCAGTACGCCGACGAACTGGAGACCGTTCCGAAGGAAAAATTCAACGACGCGCTTCACGATCTTATCGCGCGCGTCGTCCGTGAACACCGCAGGATAATTTTCAACGGCAACGGATACGGCGCCGAATGGCTCCGGGAAGCCGAGAAGAAGCGCGGACTGTCGAATCTTCCGGCGACTCCGGACGCCGTCCCGCACATGACCGACGAAAAAAATCTCGCCCTTTTCGAAAGGCACCGGCTCTTCACCGGCGCCGAGGCGAGATCCAGGGTCGAAATAATCCTCGATCACTACGACAAGATAATTAACATCGAAGCGCTGACCATGACCGATCTCGTCTTCAAGCGCATCCTTCCCGCCGTTTACCGCTATGAAAAGGAACTTTGCGAAAGCGCGTCGGCGGCCGGACGCTTCGAAGGGATCGGCGCGTCCCCGCAGATAAAAACGGCGCAGGATCTGTCGGTCCTCGCCGAAAGAATTTACGACCGGGCGACGAAGCTCGCGGCGGTGCTGTCGAAGCTCCGTCAGCGCCGGCACGATCCGGGAAAGCTCGCTCTCGCGCTGCGCGACTCGGTCCTTCCCCTGATGAAGGAACTGCGAGAGGCGGTCGATTCGGCCGAGCTTATCTGCCCGGAGGACGTCTGGCCCCTTCCGTCCTACGGAAAAATACTGTTCAGTTTATAAGATATGGCAGACATTTTCGAACTGTTGAAAAGGATCTCGGCGAAGCGTGAGGAACCGGCGAAGGGCATCGACTGGATAATCGCCGGCCTCGGCAACCCCGGGAGGGAATACGCATACACCCGTCACAACACGGGTTTTCTCTGCATGGGAGTGATAGCCCGGAAGATCGGGACCGAGATCGGGAGAGAAAAGTTCCGCTCGCTGACCGGGAGAGCCGAAATAGGCGGGCGCGGAGTGCTCCTGCAGTGCCCGCTGACCTATATGAACCTTTCGGGAGAGGCGATCCGCGACGCCGCGGCTTTTTATCACGTCCCTCCCGAGCGCATTCTCGTCATCGTTGACGACGTAAACCTTCCCGTCGGAAAAATGCGCTTCCGCACGAAAGGGACCGACGGAGGTCACAACGGTCTGAAAAATATTATATACCAGCTTCAGTCGGACGCCTTCCCGCGAATCCGCATAGGAGTCGGGGCAAAACCCGAAGGATACGACCTGATGAACTGGGTCCTTTCCCGTTTCGACGACAAAGAGCTCGAGACCCTGGGACCTCTTTTCTCCAGGGTCTGCGATTCGCTTGACGCGATAACCGACGGCAGGACCGACGAGGCGATGCGGATAATAAACTCCGCCGCGCCCCCTGCCGGGAAAACGGAGGGAAATTGACACCCGAAAGAAAAGAAATCCCGCGCGGCATTTTCACCGATGCCCTGAGATCCGACGGCGTATACGGTCAGCTGCTTGATTCGATCGCCAAAAGAAGAAAAAACGCGCCTCTGCCGATAAGCGCCGCCGGACTGTCCGACGGCGCCGCCGTCGCCCTCTGCGCCGCGCTCATAACAGACCTGCCGGACCTCCGGCCGGTCCTTTTGCTTTGTCCGGACGAAAAGACCTGCTCTTCGACCGTCTCCTCGCTGACCCGGCTCGGTCTGTCAGCCGCTTTCTTCCCGGCGAGGGATCTGAATTTTCACGATCTGACGGTTTCCCGTGAATACGAACGGACGAGGATAGGCGTTCTTTCGGGGATACTGCGCGGAGAGTTCGACGCCGTGGTGACGACTCCCGACGCCGCCCTCGGCTTCACCGTCCCGCGCGAGCGGCTTGCCGGGACGTCTTTTTCCCTTTCGCGCGATTCGGTCGTCTCTCCCGAGACCGTGCTGACGAAGCTTGCCGCCGCCGGATACCGCCGCAGCGAACTCGCCGAAGGTCCGGGCCAGTATGCCTCGAGAGGCGGTATTATCGACTTCTGCGTCAGCGTGCAGCCCGATCCGTCGGCGGAGCCGGGAAGCGATCGGGCGCGCGGGATTTTCGCCGTCAGGACAGAGTTTTTCGGCGACGAGATAGACAGGATATGCCGCTTCGACACCGTCTCGCAGCGTGTCGTTGAAAATATAGACAAGGTTGATATTCCCCCTCAGAAGGAGGTTATTCCCACACAGGAGGACTTGAAATCCATCTTATCTTGCGTTAACAGACTTCTTTCGCGCGCTGACGAGCAGATAGATGTGCGCACGCTCGAGAACGAACGCGACTCCCTTTCCGCCGCGATCGGAGGCGCGGGCGACGTCGGTTTTTCCGACAAGTACGTATCCCTGATCTATCCCGAAAAAGAATGTCTGCTCGACTACCTCGACGGCTGCGGACTGTGTCTTGTGCGCGACGCCCGCGCGACCGGGGACCGGCTCGAGGCGTCGCTGAAAATGCTTGCCGCCGATTCGGAAATGATGATCTCATCCGGGCTGATCCCCGGGAAATACGCCGAGTTCGGCTGCCCGAAAAGCAGGTACGACGCCTTCGCCTCCTCACGTCAGACGGTCCTCTGCGACGGCCTCGCCGCCGGTTCCGGAATAAGTCTCGGCGGACTGTTCGGCTTCTCCTCGAAGCATTCGGTGTCCTTCAGGGGGAACGAGGAACTGCTGAACGAGGACCTGGACGCCTATACGTCGGGCGGATACCGCGTGATCCTTATGACGGCGTCCGACGCGGAGGCGTCAAAATTCGAAAAACGCCTTTCGGATCTCGGCTTCATCTGCCGGAAGACCGACCGTCCCGACGGCTCGGATCTTCCCTTCTCTCTCATATCCCCCGGGACGGTGACCGTCGTCCCCTCTTCTCCGCTTCCCCCATTCGAACTCGTCGCCTCGCGCGTCGCCGTCCTTTCCGCCGGCGCCGCCGACAACGGTCTCAAAGTCAGAAAGACCGAAAAAAAGCAGAGCGCGAAGGGCAGGATCCTGTCGTTTTCCGAACTGCATTACGGCGATTACGTCGTCCACGAGACGCACGGCATCGGTAAATATATGGGGATCACCGCCATGTCGGTGGGCGGCGTCACGAGAGACTATATCACGATACAGTACGCCGGAAGCGACCGGCTCTTCCTTCCCGCCGACCGGCTGGAGAGGATATCCAAATACATCGGCTCGCACTCGGAGGACGGGAGCGTCCGCCTTTCAAAATTCGGCAGCACCGAATGGGGCCGCACGAAGGCGAGGACCAAATCGGCTCTGCGCGACATGGCGAAGGAGCTTACCGAGCTTTACGCCGAAAGGATGCGCCTTCCCGGCTTCGCCTTCAGCCCGGACGATCCTTTGCAGGAGGAATTCGAATCGAAATTCGAATTCGAAGAGACCGAGGCGCAGAAGCAGGCGACCGACGAGATAAAGGGCGATATGATGAAGCCGGTACCGATGGACAGACTTCTCTGCGGCGACGTGGGATACGGAAAGACCGAAGTCGCCTTCAGGGCGGCGTTCAAGGCGATACTCGACCGCAAACAGGCGGCGATACTCGTTCCGACAACGATCCTCGCCCTCCAGCATTACCAGACGGCCTGCGCGAGGATGCGGGATTTCCCGGTGAACGTCGAGATGCTGTCCCGCTTCCGCAAGCCCAAAGAACAGAAAAAAATAGTCGCCGCCCTGGCGAAAGGCGACGTGGACCTGATAATCGGGACCCACCGGATACTGTCGAAGGACGTTGAATTCAAAGACCTCGGTCTGCTTATAGTCGACGAGGAACAGCGTTTCGGCGTCGCGCAGAAGGAAAAGATCAAACAGCGCTCCCGCGGAGTGGACGTGCTTTCCCTTTCGGCGACCCCCATACCGAGAACGATGAATATGGCGATGACCGGGATACGCGACATATCCGTCCTCGACGAGGCGCCGGGAGCCCGTCTGCCGGTCCAGACCTACGTTCTCGAACACGACGATCTGATAATAAACGAGGCGATACGCCGGGAACTGCGCCGCGGCGGACAGGTGTTTTATCTCTACAACCGCATCGATTCTATGGACTCGGTGGCGGCCGCTCTCCGTGAGGCGATACCCGACGCCAATATCGTGACGGCGCACGGCGGGATGGACAAGGAGCGGCTCGAGGATATCTGGCGCGATATGACGAACGGATCCATCGACGTTCTCGTCTCGACGACGATAATCGAATCGGGCGTCGACGTTCCCAACGCCAACACGCTTATCGTCCGGGACGCCCAGCGGATGGGGCTTTCCCAGCTCCACCAGCTCAGGGGAAGAGTCGGCCGTTCTCCGCGCCGCGCCTACGCCTATTTCACCTACCCACGGGACGCCGCCCTTTCGGAGATATCCGAAAAAAGGCTGGAGGCGATACGCGAATACGCCGAATTCGGAGCCGGATTCAGGATCGCCATACGCGACCTCGAACTTCGCGGAGCCGGAAGTCTTCTGGGCGCCGAACAGTCGGGCAGGGTGGACGACGTCGGATACGATATGTACGTCCGGCTCCTCGAGGAAGCGGTCCTGGAGGAAAAGGGGGAGGCGCCTCCTCCCGAACCGGATTGCCAGATCAATCTCGCCACGGACGCCTATCTTCCCGAAAGCTACGTCCCCTCCGCCGCCCAGCGCATGGCGATATACAAGAAGATGGCGAATATCTCGGACGACGGAGACGCGGACGACGTCGTCGACGAGCTGACCGACAGATACGGCGATCTTCCCGCCCCGGCGTACGCTCTGATCGACGTGGCGCTGGCAAGAGCCGAAGGAAAACGCGCGCACGTCGAATCGATCGTTCAGGAGGGCGCGACGGTAAGGATCGTGCAGCGGCAGCCGGATCTCACCGCCTGGCAGAAGATATCGGGATCGGCCGGAGAAAAACTGCGCGTCGTGCGCTCGTCTCCTCCTTCGATCATTTTTACGCCCGGAAAGAAGGACGACGTCCCGGCGCTGCTCTGCGGAATACTGAAAAGATACAATCAGCTCACACGGGGCTGACAAGCAAGACAATCGCAAGTGGACAGTTGACAGTGGGCAAGCTTCGCGCCTGACGGCGCTCGCGTCGATGGGGCTGTTTAAAAAGTCAACTTTTTAAACAGCCCCGAAAATTCGGCGGACGGGAATCCGCCGAATTTTCGCGAGAATTTCGTTTTTTGCAG
>CACZSP010000210.1 GCA_902783905.1 uncultured Ruminococcus sp. | reverse complement strand
GAGATCAGCATGCAGAATCCGGCACATCCGTGGGGCGGATTCGGCGCGACTCCCTTCCAGATGTAGCTGAACAACGTCGAGGAAAACACCGGAGCGTACAACGAAGGCGGCTTCCTTTATTCGGAAGGCATTTACGAAGATATAAACAAGTACATCGTCGCCGGATTCTACTGCGGATACGCGGAACACGACGTCGCGTCTATGCGGGAGTATTTCGGATTCGAGTTCGGGATATACGACGCTGCGGCGCAGAACGAGCTCGTCCGCGCCTGCCAGCTTATGGAAAGCTGCCACCGCAGGGAGACCCTGCATCCCGACTCCGGCGTCTGGCAGTTCCGGATCAGATGGGCAACGGCGGCACCCGAGATAAAAAAGATAATCGACAGTACCGACCCCCTCGTACCGGAAAAGCTGAGAAACTCCCGTATGTGGCGCCTTATGGTAATACGCGCGCACCTCGATTTCATCCTTTATTCCAACGGATACAGGCTCAAGGATTCACCCGAGGCGCAGGAACTGCTGGCCGAGCTCTGCCGGATATCCTGCGTGAGCGAACGGACGAAATACTGCGTCTGCCCGCCCCTCGGGAAATGACCGGAGATCCGTGATCACATTGTAAAAATTTTTTAAATATTATTTTTTCCCGCCGAAGCGGGAGAAAGAAAGGACGAAAAATGAAAAAGTTCGTTTCAATTCTGCTCACTGCAGTCCTGGCACTGTGCGTGATGATCGTTTGCATCGGCGCGGTCGACGGCGGAGCGGCGTCAGGCTCGATCGAAGTCGCCTACGGAACCCCCGTGATCGACGGAGTTATCGATGACGTATGGTCAAACGCCACCGTGTACAAGTATCCGAAGTGGGATTTCATCACACAGGCGGCCACTGACGTAGACCCCGGTCAGTTCAGACTCATGTGGGACGAAAACTACCTGTACGTGCTCGTCGAAGTCAACGACTCGACCGTACTTCCCGACAGCCAGTTCGACACCTTCAAGGACTGGCACACCAGAGACAAGATCGCGATCTGCATCGGCGTTTCCGAGACCGGATATTTCTGGTACGGACTCAGACCGAACAACTCCGTTCCCAATTTTGACAATCAGCCGTACGGTGTGTTCATCACCGAAGATCCTTCGGTTACCAAAGTGACCGATTACGCCAAGCTCCCCGAGGGAAAAGAAGACGCCGCCATGTTCAAGGTCGTAAGGACCGCCAACGGATATCTTGCGGAGTCCAAGATCAACGTCAAGGCTTCGAACAAGGCCGGAGCCGCCGACTTCAAATATGAAGCCGGAACGACCTTCTCGTTCGACAGCTACATCTATGACAACGACAAGGAAGCCGCCGGACAGGATCACGTATATCCTTTCAACGACCACGGCACCGCGCTGACTTCCTACAAGAGCAACGCGACAAAAGCCGCCGCGGTACTTCTTGCCAAGCCGGCTGAAACAGTAACGACAACCGATCCCGCGACCACCACTTCCAACGAACCCGCGACCACTACCGGTTCTTCCTCTTCCGGAAGCCCCGTGACCGGAGACGTTTCCCTCGTCTGGATACTCGTCGCCGTCGTCGCGATAGCCGGAACCGGTATCATCGTTTTCAAGGTCCGTTCCTGACGGAACGAATCTTCCGCACGTGAAAAAAGAAAAAATGAAAAAAGCATTACTTGTTATTCTGTCCGCCGTTCTGATTCTGTCCCTGGCTTCCTTCTTCGTCTCTGCCGACGATGAAATCAAAGTCGCAAAGGTCAT
Organism: uncultured Ruminococcus sp.; assembly: GCA_902783905.1. Taxonomy (GTDB): domain Bacteria; phylum Bacillota; class Clostridia; order Oscillospirales; family CAG-272; genus CAG-390. The sequence continues at coordinate 3,695 of CACZSP010000210.1, read as the reverse complement.
TTACGGAACCCCGATTATCGACGGCGATATCGACGCGATCTGGGACGGGGCTCAGATCCTGAAACCGGAAATCGTCTACCAGGACGACAATATCACCGAGCCGACAAAGGTGCAGTTCCGCATCATGTACGACGAGGAGTATCTCTATTTCCTCGTTGAGGTCGAAGACGCCACCATGTCAGACCTCGAATGGGAAAAGCAGTCTCTGGGCGGAAACCTTTGGAGACGCGACGGCATTTCCTTCACCTTTTCTCCCGACAACAACCGCGATATAACGACCGGGCAGGTGGCTCCCGCCTTCTGGTTCATAATAGGCGCTTTCGGAAACACCGCAAACTGGAACAATTCTCCTCTTGACGTTTTCATCACCGAGGAAAAAGGCTTCGAGCTTACCGACGCCGGAGATTTCGACAAGATCCCGCTCGACAAGAGAATGTACGTCATTACGTACAAAAAGGACGCTTCGGGCAATCTGACCGGATACAACTACGAGATGAAGGTCAATCTAAAGCCGAAGTATGAAAACATAAAGCTTGAGCCCGGCACCGAAATCGGATTCGACCTCTACTCCAACGACAACAACTATATGCTTTTCTCGACCTCGAGAAACTACGGCCTCGCGTGGTGCTCGATCAACTCCTACAAAAACAACGCCGAAAAGGGCGTCCTCCAGCTCCAGGAGAGAGGCGTTACCTTCGACAACCCGGTTCAGACCGAACCCGTAACCGAGCCCGAAACGACTCCGGCTCAGACCGAACCCGTAACCGAGCCCGAAACGACTCCGGCTCAGACCGAACCCGCAACGACTCCCGCCGAGTCCGGACAGGCGACCGAGCCCGAAGTCACCGCCGGTGACACCGATCCGGTTACCGAGCCCGAAACGACTCCCGAAGCCACCGTTCCGCAGACGACTCCCGAAACGACTCCTGCCTCTTCCGGAAAGAAGGGCTGCGGCGGATTCGCCGGCGCCGGACTCGTTCTCGTGACTGTCATCGGAACCGCGCTGATCGCAAAGAAACGCGACTGATCTTTCGGTAAACAATTCCCGCCCGCCCAGATTCGCCGGAATCCCGTCCGACGAATCTGCACGGGCATTTTGTTTTACTAAGTATCGGTCGTTTTTTTCACAAGATATTGACTTTCCCGGCAAAATGTAGTACAATATATAGTGTTGGATTACGGTTTGGCGAGTTTTATCGAAGAACGCCGGGGAAGGAGAAAAAATGTCGTACAAGAGAAGATCTCTCTCTCCCGATTCGCCCTGGGCGGCGGCCGCCGCGGCGCTTTCGATAATCGCCTTCTGCCTTAGGGCGGCAGGACTCGTCTTCAGCTTCGAAACGCTGGGGATCTTCACTATCGTATGCGATTACCTTCTGCCTTCGGTCTGCTGCGTGATACTCGCTCTTATGCTGACGCGGCGCCGCGGCAGCCTCATCCGCACCATTCTTCCGGCGATCCTTATTTTCGCCTCCTTCTCTTTCGGCACCGTCGGCTACGGCCCTGCGGTTTGCGCCGTTTGCTCGGTATTTTACGCCTATTCCGCCGTCGTGTACGTCCTGACGGTTACCGGGTTCTTCAATTCCAAGATCCATCTGTTTGCGGTATGCGGTGTCAGCGTAATGATAAGCGTATTCTGCAGGATGCTCGTCTTCGGAGGAAGCGGGACCGGATGGCTTCTCGCCGAATTGTCAATAATCGCCGCTTCGCTCGCGTTCGGCGCGGAAACGCGCGGTATGCGACGCGGAAGACAGTACTGAGGTAAATAACATGCTCAAAAAAATCAGACTCGGAACTTCGCTCTGCTTTACCCGCGAGATATCCTTCGACGCCTTCCGCAGGCTTGCCGAAGCCGGGATCGACAGTATTGAATACTCCTTCGGCTACAACTACTATATGAACAAAGCCGAATACCCCTCTCACGCGGTAAAATACGCGAATCTCGCGAAAAAAGCCGGGCTTGAAAACTGGTCGATACATCTGCCCTTCTCCGGCCGGCTGGATATCTCCAATCCCCAGAACGAGCTGCGGGACGTAACGATATACACGAACAAAACGCTTATCCGCGCCGCGGGGCGCGCCGGAGTGAAGGTCGCCGTCCTCCATCCGTCCAGCGAACCGATAGCCGAGGAGGACAGACCGATGCGGATGGAAAAGTCCCGCCGGGCTATCGAGACACTTCAGGCAGAATGCGAAAAGGCGGGCATGAAGCTTGCCGTCGAAAATCTTCCGCGCACCTGCCTCTGCAGGACGTCGGACGAAATGATCGAACTGCTGTCCGGAACCGGAGCCGGAGTCGTATTCGACACCAATCACTGCCTTGTCGAAGACAACGTCCACTACGTAAACGCCCTGACACGCGCCGGACTGAAGATAATATCCGTCCATATTTCGGATTACTACCGGGATGAGAACGGCGTTCTCGACGAGCGCCACGTCCTTCCCGGAGAAGGCATCAACGACTGGAAAAAACTTCTTGCGGCAATTAAGAAAAACGGATACGACGGCCCTCTTATGTACGAGGTCCCGTGCAAACCGAAAAACAGGGAAAGCGCCCTCACCGAGGCGGAGCTTGCGGACAATATGAGACGTCTCGCCGCGGGACTGATATAAGGCGGCGGTAAACGAAATGAGCGGTAAAACGAATAAAGCCGGCTGCGCCGTCATCGGATACGGCGGAATGGGCGGCTGGCACACGAGACACCTTCTCGAAAGCGACGTCGGATATCTTTGCGGCGTCTGGGATATAAATCCGGCAAAGCTGGAACTGGCAAAAGCAAACGGGATCCGGGCATACGGATCGGAAGCGGAGCTTCTTGCCGACCCCGATATTTCGGTCGTCACCGTCGCGACGCCCAACGACAGCCACGCACCGATCGTCGAGCGCGCCCTGCGCGCCGGAAAAAACGTGATATCCGAAAAGCCGGTGACGCTGAATTCGAAGCTTCTCGACGAAATGATAAAAACGTCGGAAGAGACGGGAAAACTCTTCACCGTCCACCAGAACCGGCGCTGGGACTGCGATTTTCTTATGATGAAGCAGGTCTTCGAGTCGGGAAGACTCGGACGTGTTTTCGAGATCGAATCGAGGGTCCAGGGCTCCCGCGGTATTCCCGGAGACTGGAGAGGACGCCGCGAACAGGGCGGCGGAATGATCTACGACTGGGGCGTCCACCTTATCGATCAGATGCTTCAGATCACCGGCGACCGGAAAATCAAAGAGATATACTGCCGCTGCGAAAACGTGACCAACAACGAGGTGGACGACGGGTTTTATCTTGATATCGTCTTTGAGGGCGGCCTGTGCGGACATATAGAAGTGGGAACGCACCATTTCATTTCCCTTCCCCGGTACTTTATGGCCGGGACGGGCGGATCGGCCGTCGTCGACGACTGGAGAGAACGCGCGCGCTGCGTCGTCAATCTCGACAGGACTGAGGGCGATGTCAAACCGGTGGTAACAGCCGCAGGAATGACCAAAACCATGGCCCCCCGCAGCGAGGATACCCTCGAGACCTACTACGTTGAAAGGCCAGAACCCGACGTGCACGATTTTTACCGCAACTTCATCGCGGCGACCCGCGGCGAGGCGGTACAGCTGGTGACCCACGCGCAGATGCGGCGCGTCATGAACGTCATCGACCTGGCTTTCATGTCTGCCCGAGCGCATTCGGCGATACCTTTTATCGAATATTAAG
>CACZSP010000209.1 GCA_902783905.1 uncultured Ruminococcus sp. | reverse complement strand
TCGATCAGCGGATGCTCGGGCGCCATGACCATGAAGGTCACGCCGAAAAGAGTGTCCGGACGCGTCGTGTATATGCGGAGTTTTTTGCCCTTCCCGGCGATAGTGAAATCGACGAAGGCGCCGGTCGACTTGCCGATCCAGTTGATCTGCTGCTGCTTTACGTTGGGAAGGTAGTCGACCTCCTCGAGTCCGGCAAGGAGCTTGTCGGCGTATTCGGTTATGCGCAGATACCAGACGTCCTTCGACTTCTGGATAACGTCGCTGTGGCAGATATCGCATTTTCCGCCCTGGGAATCCTCGTTGGAAAGCACGACCTTGCAGGACGGGCAGTAGTTTACGAGAGCGGTGTCCCGGAAGGCGAGCCCGTTTTTGAACATCTGAAGGAAGATCCACTGCGTCCAGCGGTAGTAGTCCTCCTCGGTCGTGTCGATCACGCGGGACCAGTCGAAGGAATAGCCGACGCGACGCAGCTGCGAGGTGAATTTCTTTATGTTGTTGTCAGTGACCTGTCTCGGGTGCGTTCCGGTTTTTATGGCGTAGTTCTCGGTCGGAAGTCCGGAGGCGTCGAATCCCATCGGGAAAAGGACGTTGTACCCCTCCATGCGGCGCTTGCGCGAGATCACCTCAAGCCCGGAATACGCCTTGATATGCCCCACGTGCATCCCGGCTCCCGAAGGATAGGGGAATTCCACCAGGGCGTAGAATTTCTTTTTTTCCGAGCCCGGCTCTCCGGGATCGGCGGCGCGGAAGATCTTTGCCTTCTCCCAGCGGTCCTGCCACTTTTTTTCGACGGCAAGATAATCGTATTTCATTTGTTCTCCTCCTCTTCCCCGTCGGTATCGGGCGCTATCTCAATCCGCCCCGGTTCGGGAAACAGTCTGTCAAGATCGTAAAACCGCCTCGCCTCGGCGGTGAAAATATGTACTATGACGTCTCCGTAATCGATCACGTTCCACGACTGTCCGTCCCCGCGTCCCTCGCGGCGCAGGGCGTCAATCCCGGAAAGTCCAAGCCGGAACTCCACCTCGTCGGCAAGGGCGCGCAGATGAGTCGTCGACTTTGCCGTGCAGATTACGAAATAATCGGCGAGTCCCGCCTCCTTTCCGACCGGCAGCAGCTCGACTTCTTCTGCGCTGCGACGGTCGAGAACGTGGCAGACGGCGTTTGCAAGCGAGAGCGGTTCCGGCGCCCCTTCGGCGTCGAAAGCGACGGTCGGCCGGTATTCTTTCTTTTCTTCTTCCATCTGGTCTGTATTTCCTTTCATTGACCGCTCACCGGCGCGGGCTCGATGAGCGCGTATCTGTATATTCTTTCACAGTCTTCGTCGTCCGGGGGGAGAAACACGAGATTTTTGTCGAAATCTTCGTCTTTCAGCTCGCCGCCGATATTCAGCCGCTCCCGGACGACTGTCGCCATCCCCCGCCGGGAGAGCACGTACCAGGACCCCTTCAGCGCACCCGGGTTCAGGGCGGCTCCCGGAGCCGTCATCATAGTCATTCCGGCGGAGCCATTTCCGCCGGCGAGAACCCTTCCGGCAAAATAGACGGCGTCCTTTGCCGGCATATCGGTCGAAACGAGCGGAAGCACGTCGGCGATTATCCTTGCCGCCGACTGCAGATCGAGCTTTTCTCTGCATTGCGACAGAAAAGCCGACATAAATATCTTCTGGGCGTCCAGCCGTCCGAGATCGCCGTCCGGATAATCCGAACGGAACCTGACGAACTGCTCGGCCCGGCTCCCGTCCAGCGTCTGACGTCCCGCCTTCAGCGAGATCGTCAGATCCTGATAGGGATCCCTGTATTCCATATCCCGGGGAACGTCGATCTCGACGCCCCCTATCGCGTCAACGGCGGCGCGGAAGGCCGACGTAGACATAATGATCCTGTAATCTATCCTGACGCCCAGGGCGTCCTCAAGGACGGATACGGCGTTTTTTTCGCCTACGGCGGAAAAGAGGGCGTTAAGCTTCATACCGCGTCCGTCTGCCCTGATATAGGTGTCGCGCGGGATCTGGACGGCGTTTATCTCCCCTTCCGGTGAAAGGGAAACGAGGATCACCGTGTCGCAGAGTCCGGAGGAAACGTCCTTCCCGCAGACAAGCACGAGGCATCCCACGTCGTCCGGCAGACCGTTCCCTTTTTCGGCGGTACCCGGAGCCCCGTCTTCCGTCACGGAGTCCGCCGTACCGGCGCCGCCGGTCGACGGCCTGTAGTATTTCGCTCTGACCGCCAGAAGGATCAGGGTGGCGGCAAACAGCACGACCGCCGCTATCACCGCGGCGTCGGTAAGCTTTTTAATCCGCCTTTCGGTTCGGTAAGTCACTTTTCTCCTCCGCGAGAAGGAAGTTTCTCGCCTCGTTGGACGCCGGATGCACCGGAAGCCCGTCTTCGATAAGCGAGCGGAAGGTGACGTCGAATGAATCGATCATCACGCGCCGCAGATGCTTCAGTCTTTCGCTTTCGGTCATCTTTTCGGGATGCGCCCCGAAAAACTCTTCGCGGAGCCGGACGCATTCCGGCCAGCGGCGGCTGTCGTCGATATAGTCGGAAAGATATATTATCTTCTCGGGCATCGTCATCCCGGCTCTTCCCGTCGTATGCCATCTGACGGCAAGCAGAACGTCGGGATCGGCAAACCCGGGATATTCCTTTTTTATCAGCACCTCGGCCGACATGGCGTGAAGCGTTTTCGGTGCGTCAAGTTCCACCCGCGACGGGATGATGCCGGCGCCAGCGAGAACCCGCAGGTGCTCCTCGGTCGTATACTCCTTCGTAATATCGTGAAGGAGGGCGGCGCAGGAAAGGGTGTCGGCGGCTGCCCTGCCGGGCAGATAGACGTCAGCGATCCTTTTTGCGCATCTTTCGACGGCAAGTACGTGCTCGAGACGCTTTTGCGAGAGCTTTGACGAAAGAGACTCTCTCAGCGCGTCAAGCTCGCTTTTTTTGAAGGTCCGCAATTTCAGAGATCGATCCGTTTGTTCGTCTGCGACTCGCGGTAGAGGACGATCTTGCGTCCCACGGTGCAGACGAGTTCTGCTCCGACGGCGGAGGCAAGCTTTTCCCCGGTCTGTGAGGCGCCCTCGGGACTTGCGGCGAGGACGGTAAGCTTTATCAGCTCTCTTGCCTCCAGGGCGTCCGACACCGTTTTCACGAGATTTTCGCCGATGCCGTCCTTCCCCACCTGCATGATCGCCTGCTCACCGGCGGCGAGAGAGCGCAGGTAAGCCCTCTGCTTGGAATTAAGACTCATATTTCGTATTTTCTCCAGAGTTTTTCTTTTGCCTCGTCGATCCTCCTTGACAGAAGGATCCCGAGCTGTTTTACCGCCTCGCCGCGGTGGCTGACGGCGTTTTTTTCGTCCTGATCTATCTCGGCGAAGGTCTTTCCGTAGGGGTCGAACCAGAAGAGCGGATCGTATCCGAAGCCGCCCTCTCCGCGCGGCGAGCAGAGTATCTCGCCCTTTACCGTTCCCACGGTTACGAGAGGGTCTCCGGCAAGCGGCGACGAATCGGGAAAGACGCAGGCCATGGCGCAGACGTAAGCCGCCGAACGGTCGGCGACGCCGCGCAGGTTTTCAAGCAGCAGCCGGTTGTTCGCCTCGTCGTCGTGTCCCTCTCCGGCATAGCGGGCGGAATAGATCCCCGGCGCTCCGCCGAGGGCGTCGACGGCAAGTCCCGAATCGTCGGCAACGGTCACGAGTCCGGAAAACTCAGCTCCGGCGCGCGCCTTTATCAGGGCGTTTTCCTGAAAGGAGGTCCCGTTTTCCTCGATCTCGCCTTCGAATCCCACGTCGTCGAGAGACAGAAGCTCGATCTTCGTACCCGTGATGTATGCGGAAAGCAGCCGGTCGAGTTCTCTTATTTTTCCCCTGTTGCGCGATGCTATCAGTATTTTCATCGGTCTTCGCTCCTGAACAGCGCCTCGACGAACTCCTTCGGGTCGAAGGGCTGCATGTCGTCGATCTTTTCGCCGACGCCTATGAATTTGACGGGGAGGCCCAGCTCGTTCCCGATGGAAAGAATGATCCCTCCCTTGGCCGTCCCGTCCAGCTTGTTGAGTATTATACCCGTCAGCGGAGTGACGTTCCCGAACTCCTTCGCCTGGCTGACCCCGTTCTGTCCGGTCGTGGCGTCGAGAACCAGCAGATTCTCGCGTGCGCAGCCGGGAAGTTCCCTGTCTATCACGCGGTTGATCTTCGCCAGCTCGTTCATCAGGTTTTTCTTGTTCTGAAGGCGTCCGGCGGTGTCGACTATAAGCACGTCAAAACCGTTGTTGCGCGCGTACGCCGCGGCGTCGAATACGACGGCGGCGGGATCGGATCCCTCCGACTGGCGGATCAGCTGGACGCCGGCTCTGTCGCACCAGACCGAAAGCTGGTCGATGGCGGCGGCACGGAAGGTGTCGGCGGCCGCGACGACCACTTTTTTCCCGTCGGCTTTCAGCTTCGACGCGATCTTGCCGACCGACGTCGTCTTTCCGGCTCCGTTCACGCCGGTCACCAGTATGACCGACGGCCGGGTGGAAAGATCCAGCGGGCGCGCCTCTCCTATCATTCCGGTGATTATCTCGCGCAGAGCGGAAAGAACGTCCTCTCTGTCCTTTATGCGCTCGTCCTTTATCCTTTCGCGCAGTCCGTCAATTATCTTTTCGCTCGTATCCACGCCGACGTCGGCGCAGATCAGCTGTTCTTCAAGCTCCTCGAGCAGATCCTCGTCAACACGGACGAAGTTCCGCAGGACGTCCTTTATTCCTCCGAGAAGGGCGTCTCTCGTCCTTCCGAGACCTTTTTTCAGTTTTTCAAGAAAGCCCATTCCAGAGTTCCCCCTTCTTTTCGGCGATCTCGGCGACGTCGATCGAAAGCACCTTGGATATACCCGACTCGGGCATGGTGACTCCGTACAGTCTGTCGGCCGAGTTCATCGTGCCGCGGCGGTGCGTGATGATTATAAGCTGAGTGTGCTCGGAATAGCGGCGGACGTACTGGGCGAATCTTTCGACGTTGACTTCGTCGAGTGCCGCCTCTATCTCGTCGAATATGCAGAAGGGCGTCGGATTTACGCGAAGGATCGCGAACAGCAGCGCTATCGCGACGAAGGACTGCTCGCCGCCCGAAAGCTGCATCAGCGATTTGATGATCTTGCCCGGAGGGGCGACCTTAATTTCGATTCCCGACTCGAGAATGTGATCGGGGTCGGTCAGGACAAGCTCGGCGCTTCCTCCTCCGAAAAGCTCGGTGAAGGTCTGCCTGAAATTGTCGTTTATCGCGTCGAAGGCGGTCGAGAAGGATTTTTCCATCTGTGCCTCGAGGTCGGATATGACCTCCTCGAAGTCCTCTCTCGCCTTGTCCAGATCGGCAAGCTGAGCCGTCAGCTCGTCGTATTTCGCCTTTTCTTTTTCGTATTCCTCTATAGACGCCGGATCGCAGTTTCCGACGTTGCGTATCTTGTTGCGGTATTCCGTCTGGAGTTCGAGCACCGCGGGACGCTCCTCCGCCGTCAGGGGAGGATATCCGCAGGCAAGCGCCTCGGCCCGCGTCAGGGCGTGTTCTTCCCAGAACTTCTGGGACATGGCGTCAAGCTGGGAGCGGCGCGACGCGAGAGACGTCTCGCTGGCGAGTTTTTCCTGCATCAGAACGTCGCGCCTCGACTGCCTTTCGGACAGGGTGCGGCGGACGGACGCAAGCTTCTGCTCGTAATCGAGCCCCGCCTTTTCGGCTTCGGCGCGGCCGGCGGCGAATTTTTCGATCTCGCTGCTGCCCGCGGCAAGATCGCGCAGACATCCGGCGAGGTACCCGTTCAGCGACGCGAGATTTTTTCTCGCAGTTTCGGCGTCGGAATCGCACTTTCCGGCGTCGGAAAGAAGCTGAGCCGCCTTTTCCTCGGATATTGCCGCAAGGGCGCCCGCGCTTTCTATATCGCGGCGCAGTTCGCTTATTCTTACCGTTGCGGCGGTGGCGAGACGGACGTTTTCGTCCCGCTCGTTAAGGGCGTCTCCGCGGCTGACGTCGGCGTCGTTTCTCCATTCCTCAAGTTCGGAAACACGGGCGGCAAGCTCCCGGCGGCGCGCGCGGAGGGATTCCGCCTCGGCCTGCCGTTCCTCTTTTTCGCCCTCCGAGTTTTCGATATCGGCGCGGAATTTCGAAAGAAGCTCACGGTCGGTGTTAAGCGATTCCCGCTGCTTTTCAAGCTTCGCCTTTTCGACGGCGCAAAGCTTTTCGATAAGTCCCTTTTCGTTTTCCCGGGAACCGATTTCTCCCAGGACTCCGTCGAGATCCTTTCCGGTCGCGCCAAGCTTTCCGGACAGCTTATCCGACAGTTTTTTCGTGGCGGCAAGCTCGGACTCCATCCGCTTTATCTCGTCGGCGCGCGTCAGTATGCCGCTGCCCGTCCTGACCGATCCGCCGGTAAAGGAACCGTCGCGGTTGATCTGCTGACCGTCGAGAGTGACCGTCCTGACCGAATATCGGCAGGCTTTCGCCATTTCGGTGGCGTTCTCGAGGGTGTCGAAGACGACCGTCCTGCCGAGCATCGACGAGATCACGGGAGCGAACCTTGCGTCGCAGGAAACGAGATCGGATGCGACTCCGACGTATCCGCGGAAGGACGCCGCGTCCTTCATTTCCCGGGTCGGCACGGATGCTTTGACCGACGTCAGCGGGAAGAAGGTGGCGCGTCCGGCGTTGTCGCGGCGCAGACATCCTATGGCCTCGCGCGCCGTTTCCTCGTCGTCGACGACAATATTCTGTATGGCGGCGCCGAGGGCTATCTCGACCGCCGTGACGTATTTCGATTCTACGCTGATAAGAGACGATACCGGTCCCCAGATCCTTCCGCGCGGGGAAAGGCGCCCGTCGCGCAGAGACTGCATTACGTGACGCACGCTGTTGTTGTATCCCTCGAAATGCTCCTCCATGCGCCGGAGAGTCTCGATATTTCCCGAAAGTGTGCGCTCTTTAACCGAAGCCGACTGGATCTCGCCGTTCAGTCTGTCGCGCTCGGTCTCCAGTCCGGCGGCGCGGGAACGCAGCTTTTCCAGTTCGGACGACAGGGACAGTACTCTTATTTCGTAATCGCGGATGAGGGCTTCGCTGTCCCTGCATTCCGCCTCGTGCCTTGCGGCCGTCTTTTCCCTCTCGTCCAGTTCGCGCCTTACCGCTTCGTCTCTCGTCTCCTCCTCGGAATCCGATCTGCCGAGCAGTTCGAGTCTGGCGTCGATATCGGATATTTCGGCCCGGGCGTCGGATATCCTCGAGAACGCCTCGGCGATTCCCGAGTCGAGATCGTCGGCGCGTTTTGCGAGCGCCTCCGCCTTTTCGGTAAAGGCGGTCTCTTTTCCCGACTGTTCCTTTATCTCCTCGCCCATGCGGGCGGCGTCGGCTCTCCTCGCCGCCGCCGTTTTCTTTTCCTCTTCTGCCGCGGCGCGGTATGATTTCGCCTTTTCCGCAGACTCGAGGGCCGCCTTTTCAAGATGCTCAAGCTTTGTCCTCGTGACCTTGATCTCGGAATCCAGCTCGTAGTTTTCTCCGGTTTTTTCCCGGATGCGTTCGATAAGCTCGGCGGCGCTGCGTCTGCTTTCTCCCGCAAGTTCCTCCAGCCTTTCCTGCCGGGAATACAGGGTGCGGATCTCCTCGTTGATTTCGTCGAGCTCGCGGTCGGTCTTTCCTCCCGCCGATTCCGATTCGGAGATCTCGCTTCTGAGTTTCTCGGTGTCGAAAAGCCAGAGGCGGACGTCCGCCTGCTTTTTTATCTCGCTGTATTCGATGAACCTTTTGGCACGGATGCTTTCGCGCTGAAGCGAGGCGAGATGTCCGCTCATTATGTTCATCCCGTCGCGGACGCGTTCGATGTTGAGATTGGTGGCGGCGAGTTTGCGCTCCGCCTCGTTCTTTTTATGACGGTATTTCGCGATACCGGCGGCGTCCTCGAAGATCTCGCGCCGGTCGTCGCTCTTTTTTGATATTATCTCGGCGATTCTGCCCTGCTCTATTATCGAGTAGCCGTCTCTGCCTATTCCGGTGTTGAGAAACATCTCGTAGATATCGCGCAGACGCGCCTCGCCGCGGTTGATGAAATACTCGCTGTCCCCGTTGCGGTGATAGCGCCTCGTAACGGTAATCTCGTCGTAGGGAAGATCGAGCCGCCTGTCCTCTCCGCTGTTGTCGAAGGTGACCGACACTTCGGCGTAGGTCATCGGCTTGCGGCTGTCGGATCCGCCGAAAATGACGTCCTCCATTTTGCTTCCGCGCAGACTCTTTGCCGATATTTCGCCGAGCACCCACCGCATGGCGTCGGATATATTTGATTTTCCGCTTCCGTTCGGACCGACGACTACCGTCGCTCCCTTTTCGAAAACGAGTTTTGTTCTGTCAGGGAAGGATTTGAATCCCTGCATCTCGATCTGCTTTAAGTACAACTGTCCCTCCGGGGCTGTTTATTGTGATGATATTATTATATTATAACCTATCAGGTCGCTTTTTTCAAGGATTTTTATCCTTCGGGCCCCCGTTTTTTTTTGTATTCTCTCAAGGTTCCACCCGTGCTGTCCGACCGCCTTCGAGGTGCATCCCGAAGGTACGAAGACCGTCAGAGAAGATCCTTTCGCGATCTCCGGATTCTCCTCCGCGGCTCTGCAGATCCTCCGGAAAAAGACCTCCGACATCGCTTTCTCGCCTATAGCGGGATGCGACGGCCCTCCCGCGACCTCCTCGTCGGAGGCGAGGTTTTCGGAGGAGCAGAGTCCGACGCGGAGAAGCTTTACGCCGCGGGCGTCGAATATTTCGATGAGATCGGCGCACCTTTTCGCCGCTTCTTCGTTGGTCAGCGGCAGGTATTCCCCGCGCTCCGTCATCGAACAAAGTTCGGTTCCCCTGAAAACAACGGTCGGGTAGATCCTCGCCTCGTCGGCTCCCCAGTCGCAGATATCATTCGCCGTTTTTATTTCGTCCGCGGGCGTCGAACCGGGAAGTCCGGCCATCATCTGACCGCCGAGGCGCAGTCCGGATTCCTTTATCATCCGGCAGGCCGTTTGGGAATCCTTTCGGCTGTGACCTCTCCGCGAAAGAGACAGGACGCGGTCGGACGTGCTCTGTATACCGAGTTCGACGGTTCCGACGCGATATTCCTTCAGGATTTTGATGATATCCGGGTCGATATAGTCGGGACGCGTCGAGCATCTCACCGAGACAACGCGACCCGATTCGACGTATTCCCTCGCCGCCGTCAGCAGCCGGATCATCAGATCCCTGTCGATACCGGTGAAGGATCCGCCGAAAAACGCTATTTCTGCCTCGTCGCCCGGGGACAGACGCCCGACCGATTCGCGCATCGTTTCGTACGCGTCTTTTTCATCAAAAAACCGTCTGCCCGAAATTGCTCTCTGGTTACAGAAGACGCAATCGTTCGGGCAGCCGAGATGTGGAATAAAAACCGGGATGTTTTTGTGTCTTGATTTCATTTGGATAGCACTCCGCACCGTATCAGCGCTTCCCGCGCCGCCATCTGCTCGGCTTCCTTTTTGCTTTTTCCTCTGCCGGTGCCGAAGACGTTCGAATCCACCCGCGCCTCGACGGTAAAGATCTTGGCGTGGTCGGGACCTTCCTCTCCGACCGGCACGTATTCGAGCAGCTCGCCCTTCGAGTCGCTCTGTACCGTCTGCTGAAGAAGCGTTTTGTAATCCGCCCCGTTCCATCCGGAAAAGATTTCCGCGATCCTTTCGGTAACGGCGGGCATCAGGTATTTCTTTATCGCTTCCTTTGCTTCCCTGCCCTCTCCGGCGTCGAGATAAACGGCTGCTATGAGCGCCTCGTAAGCGTCCGAAAGAGTTGACGGCCGCGTTCTCGCTCCGCCTTTTTCCTCTCCTCTCCCGAGGAAAAGCAGATCTCCGAGAGCTATTTTTTCCGAATACTCAGCCAGCGCCTTTTCGCAGACAAGTTCGCTGCGCATACGCGTCAGTCTGCCCTCAGGTTCGTCGGGATACTCGGAAAACAAAAACTCGCTGACTATTATGGACAGGACCGAATCCCCGAGAAATTCGAGACGCTCGTTGCATCTCTGAACCTTCTGTCCGCCGTGCTCGTTGGAATACGACGAATGTGTCAGAGCTTCGATCAGCAGTTCTTTTCTTACAAAGGTGTACCCTATATTCTTTTCTGCCGCCCCGATTATTTCTTCGGTGGTCATTTTGCGACGCTCCCTCCGTTCTGCGGCTGTCCGGATTCCTTCTGCACCGACTGTTCCGGCGCGAACTTCCTGATCTCCTTCGCCATTGAAACGACGGCGCCCGAGAGAGTGTAGGATACAGCCTGTTTGATCGCGTTTTTAACGGCGTTGGCGTCCGAGGCGCCGTGAGCCTTGATGACCGGCTTCGACAGCCCGAGGAAGGGCGCGCCGCCGTACTCTCCCGGATCCATCCGTTTTTTCAGACCGGCGAAACGCTTTTTTATCAGAAGCGCCGACGTCTTTGTCAGCAGATCCTTTTCGTATATGTCGCGGATCGACTTTATTGCGAACCTTCCCATCCCCTCGTAGGATTTGAGAAGAATGTTTCCGGTGAATCCGTCGGTGACGACGACGTCGCAAACGTCCGAGCAGAGCTTGTCGGCTTCGACGTTCCCGGAAAAGTTGATCCCCGGGAGCGAAGAAATCAGCCGGAACGCCTCCGTCTGAAGCTCCGTCCCCTTGTGCGGTTCCGAACCGTTGTTGAGAAGTCCGACCCTCGGAGACTGAACTCCGAGCACCTTCTGCATATAGATGCTTCCCATCACGGCAAACTGCGCGAGATAATCGGCGCTTGCCGTTACGTTGGCGCCCGAATCGAGCAGAAGCACCGGGTTTTCAAGCGGCAGAACTCCGGCTATCGCCGGGCGCAGCACTCCCTTTATCTTTCTGACGATAAGCGTGGCCCCGGTGAAAAGCGCGCCGGTGTTTCCCGTGCTGACGATGGAGTCGCCTTCTCCCGACGCGAGCATATTCAGGCCTTTCACCATGCTCGAGTCGGGTTTGTGTCTGATCACCGTCAGCGGGTCATCCTCCATCAGAACGACGTCCGAAGTTCCGACGACCGAAAAGCGCGAAACGTCGAGGCCGCCGAAAAGCGCCGGACCCGTTATCTCCTTTTCGTCGCCGACAAGAATGAAAAAGGCGTTTTTCAGTTCTTTCGATGCGGCGACGACTCCGGAGATCACCTCCGACGGTCCGCGGTCGCCGCCCATACAGTCAACAATTATTCTCATCGCTGTTTTTTACACCGCTGAGAAAGCGGTCGAGCGCGGCAAGAGCTCTCTCGGCGTAAGCCGCGTATTTTGCCGTCTTTCCTCCCTTTACGCGGGCGGGAAGCGGCGGTATTATTCCGAAATTCGCGTTCATCGGGAGAAATTTACCCGTTCCTCCGCGGCTGACGTAATGCGCCATGGCTCCGGTCATTGTTTCCCGCGGAAAAACGACGGGGGAACCGCCTTTTGCCATGCTGGCAGCGCTCATTCCGGCGGCAATTCCCGATGCCGCGGATTCGACGTAGCCCTCCACCCCGGTCATCTGTCCGGCAAAGAAGATCCCCGGGCGGGACAGGAGCGAGTAGTCGGGACCGAGCGTCCCGGGAGAATTGAGATATGTGTTCCGGTGCATGACTCCGTATCTCAAAAACTCGGCGTTTTCAAGCCCGGGTATCATTCCGAACACTCTCTTCTGTTCCGGGAAGGTCAGATGGGTCTGGAATCCGACGAGGTTGTACATGCTCCCGTCCTCATCCTCACGGCGCAGCTGAACCACCGCGTAAAACTCCCTGTCGGGGCGGCGCGGGTCGGTCAGGCCTACCGGCTTGAGCGGACCGAAGCGCAGGGTGTCATAGCCGCGTCTCGCCATAACCTCTACCGGCATGCACCCCTCGAAAACGGTCAGGTCTCCCTGCTCCTCCCTGTCGAAATCCTTGAGCTCGGCTTCTCTGGCGGTGACGAGCGCCCCGTAGAAGGCGTCGTACTCCTCTTTCGTCATCGGACAGTTGAGATAATCGGCGTCTCCCTTCCCGTACCGGGAGGCAAAAAACGCCCTGCCGTAATCGATCGTCGATCCGTCGACGATGGGGGCCGCGGCGTCGAAGAAATTCAGTCCCTGAATGCCGAGACCGTCGCGGATGAATTCCGCCATCGGATCCGAAGTCAGCGGTCCCGTCGCTATGACGGTTATTTCTCCCTCCGGTACCCGGGAAACCTCTCCGATGACAATCTCTATCAGCGGGTTTTCCGAGACCTCTTTTGTCACCGCGCGTGAAAAAGCGCGTCTGTCGACGGCCAGAGCAGATCCAGCCGGAACGCGGTTTGCGTCCGCCGCCTTCATGACGGCCGAACCCATCCTGCGCATCTCCTCCTTCAGCAGTCCGACGGCGTTTGTCACGCTATCCGAGCGCAGGGAATTCGAGCAGACGAGTTCGGCAAAATCCGGGGAATGATGAGCCGGAGTGTATTTTTCCGGCTTCATCTCGTAGAGTCTGACCCGGACGCCCGCGCGGGCGGCGGCAAGTGCCGCCTCGCAGCCGGCAAGCCCGGCTCCGATCACGTTTATACGCGGAAATCCGCTCTCCGCGCTTACGCTGTTATTCATCTTTATTCGTCGGAATCCGTTTTCGCGGACTCACCGGGATCGGGTCTGAAGTATCCGCAATCGCGGTTCCGACAGACGATGCCGGGAGTCTTTCCCTTTTTCCTGAAAAGGATCGAGCCGCATTCGGGGCACTTTTCGTTTACCGGAAGATCCCAGCTCGAAAAATCGCAGTCCGGATAGTTTTCGCAGCTGTAAAAAACGTTTTTCCGCTTTCCGTTGCGAATCAGAATGCGTCCGCCGCATTTCGGACAGGGCACGTCGATCGCCTTTTCCTCGTTCTTGATATTCCGGCATGCGGGGAAATTCGAACAGGCGTAAAACTTTCCGTAAGGGCCTGTCCTTTCGACCATCTCGCTTCCGCAGAGCTCGCATTTGAACCCGGCCGGGACGGGAACCGGTTTCGGCTCGACGTTTCCTTCGCCGTCAAGCGATTTCGTGTTTCTGCACTGGGGATAGTTGGGGCAGGCGGCGAATCTCACGTTGCGGCGGTTGGTGCGGATCACCATTCTGGCCCCGCACTTGTCGCAGATAATATCGGTCTGTTCGACGATCTTCGCTTTTTCGGAATTCTCCTTCTTTTCGGCGGCTTCGAGTTCCCTGGAAAATCCCTCCCAGAACTCCCGGAGCGTATCCTGCATCGAACCCGTCCCGTTCTCGATGTCGTCGAGTTTCTCCTCCATTCCGGCGGTGAAACCGTAATCGACTATATCCGAAAAGTCCTCTTTCATAAGTTTGGTGGTTATTTCTCCAAGCTCAGTCGGGACGAGGGCCTTGCCGTCTCTCAAAACGTACTTTCGCGCCGTGATAGTGGTGATGGTGGGAGTGATGGTGCTCGGTCTGCCGATTCCCTTCTCCTCCAGCTCCTTGATGATCGAAGCTTCGGTGTATCTTGCGGGCGGCTCGGTGAAATGCTGTTCCGCCGCCGCTCCCTCGCAATCCAGCAGCTGTCCCTCGGAAATTGCCGGAAGGGTAAAATTGCGTATGTTTTCGGCTCCTTCCTCCTCCGGAACGTCGGCAGACTCCTCGTAAAGCGCCATATAGCCCGGGAAGGATACGGTATATCCTCCGGTGCGGAAGCCGTAATCTCCGGATTCGAAATCCACCTTGACGGTATCGAGTCTCGCGGAGGACATCTGGCTTGCCACGAATCGGGCCCATATAAGATTGTAAAGCTTGTACTGATCGGGAGTCAGGAATTTTCTGACGTCCGCCGGAACGAGATCGACCCTGGCGGGTCTTATTGCCTCGTGAGCGTCCTGCGCTCCCGCCTTGGTACGCCAGACGCGGGTCTGTTCGGGACGGTATTCCTCGCCGTATCTGCGGGAGATGAATTCACGCGCGG
>CACZSP010000208.1 GCA_902783905.1 uncultured Ruminococcus sp. | reverse complement strand
GCCTTGAACTTCTTGCCGTTGGGGCAGCCGCCGCCGATGTCCTCGATGATGGTGCGGAGGGGCGTGCCCATCGGAATTTCGACAAGTCCGGTGTTGGTGATCTTACCGGTGAGGGCGAAGACCTTGGTTCCGGCCGCGCAGCCCGGGCACTGAAGAGACTGGTACCAGGCGGCACCCTTCAGAATGATCTGGCATATATTGGCGTAGGTCTCGACGTTGTTGAGGATGGTCGGCTGGGCGAACAGTCCCTTGACGGCCGGGAAAGGAGGACGCGGACGCGGCTCGCCGCGGTTGCCCTCGATACTCGTCATAAGAGCCGTTTCCTCGCCGCAGACGAATGCGCCGGCGCCGAAGCGGAGCTTAAGATCGAAGTTGAATCCGGTTCCGAAAATGTTTTCTCCAAGCAGTCCGTAGCCGTGAGCCTGTTCGATGGCTATCTGCAGACGCTTGATGGCCGTCGGATACTCGGCGCGGACGTAAATGTAGCCCTCGTCGGCACCGATCGCGTAGGCAGCGATCGCCATGGCCTCGATGACCGAGTGGGGGTCGCCCTCGAGGACCGAACGGTCCATGAAGGCTCCGGGGTCGCCCTCGTCGGCGTTGCAGCAGACGTATTTCTTGACCTGACCGCGGTTCGCGCAGGCGAACTTCCACTTGAGTCCGGTCGGGAATCCGCCGCCGCCTCTTCCGCGGAGTCCGGAATCCAGAACCTGCTGGATGACTTCGTCGGGAGTCATCTGAGTCAGGACCTTGTTGATCGCCTGATAGCCGTCTTTCGCGATGTATTCGTCGATCGATTCGGGATCGATGATACCGCAGTTCCTCATGGCGACTCTCTTCTGAAGCTTCATGAAGGTCGTGTCCATAAGGTTCTTTACGTGCTCTCCCTTTTCGGTGAGCATGTATTCTTCGACCGGCTTGCCGCCTTTAATGTGCTCTTCGAAAACGCGGGCGGCCTTTTCGGCGGTCATTTTGACGTAGGTGTATCTCTCACCGCCGTCGAACACTTCCATGACCGGCTCGTGCTGGCAGATACCGATGCATCCGACCTGCTTTACGCGGACGTCGGACGCGCTTTCGGCGGCGAGCTTTCTGACGGTCTCAAGAACGGGGGAGGCTCCGGCGGCGATGCCGCAGGTAGCCATACCGACCGTTACGAGAAACGGGCTTTTCTGTGCGTTTACCGTATCTTTGATCGCGTTGATCTCGGCAATTGTTTTCATCTTTTTCCGTTCCTCCCGTCAGCGGTATTTCTCAAGAATGCCGGCGACCTGATCTTTCGTCAGGCGTCCGTAAACGTCGCCGTTGATGGTCATTACGGGCGCAAGACCGCAGGCGCCGATGCAACGGGTTGCTTCAAGCGAATACTTTCCGTCGGAGCTTGTCGAACCGGCCTCGACTCCGAGAATCTTTGTGATCTCCTCGAGGATTCCGGCGGAACCCTTGACGTAGCAGGCGGTTCCGAGACAGACGGCGATGGAAACCTCACCGTTGGGATTGAGTTTGAACTGCGAATAGAAGGTGGCGATTCCGAAAATCTCTTCAAGCGGAGCTCCCGTCTTTTCGGCAACGATCTTCATGACCTCTATCGGAAGATATCCGTAGATGTCCTGGGCTTCCTGGAGTATGGGCATCATCTTCCCTTTTACTCCTTCGTACCGGGCGATCACTTCAAGAAGCTTCGCTTCCTGTTCGGGAGTACCCTTGAACTCGACAGTCGTCAATTTCTTTTTCATCTTGAAACTAAACAACCTCCTGTGGGTTTATGTGAAATAATAATATCGAAAAAATCCCGATAAAGGCGCAAAGGCCGGACAGCGGGAAAATCCGCCGTCCGGTATTGACGATTATCTCTTGGAGAACTGGGAAGCGCGACGGGCTGCCTTGAGACCGTACTTCTTTCTTTCCTTCATACGAGGGTCGCGGGTCAGGAAACCGGCGGCCTTGAGGGAAACCTTGTTTGCTTCGTCAGCGAGAACGAGCGCTCTCGAAATACCGTGGCGGATGGCTCCGGCCTGTCCGGAAAGCCCTCCTCCGGTGACGTTGGCGACGACGTCGAACTTTCCGACGTTGCCGGTGATCTCAAGAGGCTGATTGACGATGAGATTCATCGTCTCGAGTCCGAAATATTCATCTATGGTCTTGCCGTTGATGATGATGGATCCCGTTCCGGGATATACGCGGACGCGGGCGACCGATTTTTTTCTTCTGCCTGTTCCGTAGAAATAGGGTTTTGCGCTTTCGTACATTTTCGTATCCTCCTTCCGCGTTAGCCTTCGAGTTCGACCGGCTTCTGAGCCGCGTGTTTGTGATCGGGTCCCGAGTAGACGTGAAGTCTGGTCAGGGATTTGCGTCCGATGGTGTTGTCGGGGAGCATTCTCTTGACGGCAAGCTCCATTGCCATCTCGGGGCGGGTGCTCATAAGCTCCCTGTACTGAACCTTCTTAAGGCCTCCGATATATCCGGAATGACGGTAGTAGTACTTCTGCTCGAGTTTTCTGCCGGTAAGGATCGCCTTGTCGGCATTGACGATGATTACGTATTCACCGCAGTCAACGTGAGGGGTGAATTCCGGGCGGTGCTTGCCTCTGAGGATGGTCGCCGCCTTTACGGCAGTCCGTCCGAGAGGCTTTCCGGCGGCGTCGATAACGAACCAGCGGCGCTCAACCGTTTCAGCCTTCGCCATGAAAGTGGACATTGTGGTATTCCTCCAAAAAAAATATTTACCCGAATATTATACCACCGTGCCCTGTCTTTGTCAACAGTTTTCCGCGATTTTTATCGATTTTTTTAATTGTTCGGCAAAATAACTCCCGAATTCTCGCTTTTTCTCGCTTTTTCTCGCTTTTTCTCGCTCGTGAAAAATCAGTTTTCTTCCGGCTTCAGCCTCGCGTAACCGCCCATAAGCTTTTTGGTGCCGAAAAGATCGAAGGCGACCTCGTAAAGGACGTCTCCGCCCATCTTTTTTACCGATAGGACGGTCCCTCCCCTGAAAGTCGGGTGGACCACCCTGTCGCCGGCAGAGAAAGAAGCCGATCCGCTCTGCGGAATCCTTCTTCCCGAAACCGGAGTCCCGACGGTCATCCTGTCGGTCCCGAACAGAGGACTTTTCCTCTCACCGAACGGGCGCGTGTAGTCGCGGGCGTCGCGCGAAGATCTGCCTCTGCGTTCGCAGAATTCGTCCGGTATGTCGGAAAGGAAGCGGGACGGAAGATTGAACGCCGTCTTGCCGTAAAGCATGCGGCTTTCGGAATAAAGCATATAAAGCTCTTTTTCCGCCCTCGTTATCGCAACGTAGCAGAGCCGTCTTTCCTCCTCGATGTCGCTCTCCTCGGTCGTCTGGCGCAGCGACGGGAAGATGCCGTCCTCCATCCCGGGGATGATAACGACGGGAAATTCAAGTCCCTTCGCGCTGTGTATCGTCATCATTATGACGGCGTCGGCCGATTCGTCGTATTTGTCGACGTCGGCGACGAGAGCGTTTTCCTCAAGGAAGCCCTCGAGCGTCGGTTCGGGTGCGTTTTCCATATATTCGACGGCGCCGGATATGAATTCCTCGACGTTTTCCAGCCGGTCGCGCTCCGGCTCGCCCCCCTCGATAAGCATGTTCCGGTAGCCGGTCATATCGAGAACGGTGCCGATGAAGGCGTCGAGAGGACTTCCCGAAGCGTAAATCTCGGTCAGTCTGTTGATGACCGCGCAGAAGCCCTCGAGCTTGTCCGCCGACCGTGACAGAGCCGTATAGCGCGACGCGTGCTCCATTACCCCGAAAACGGTGTCCCCCGTTTCGGCAGCGATCCTCTCGACGGCGTCCATCGTGACGTCGCCAATCTTTCTTTTTGGCTCGTTGACTATCCGGCGAAGCCGGACGGCGTCCGAGTGGTTGGCGATAAGCTGAAGATACGCGACGACGTCCTTTATTTCCTTGCGGTCGTTGAACCGCTGGCCGCCGTAAATTCTGTAAGGGACTGCGCTCCTCGCAAACGTCCTTTCTATCGAGTTCGCCTGGGCGTTGACCCGGTAGAGGACCGCGAAATCACGGTAACGGTACCTGC
Source organism: uncultured Ruminococcus sp. (assembly GCA_902783905.1). Taxonomy (GTDB): domain Bacteria; phylum Bacillota; class Clostridia; order Oscillospirales; family CAG-272; genus CAG-390. The sequence continues at coordinate 5,921 of CACZSP010000208.1, read as the reverse complement.
CTCCCGCCACGGCGGTCTGGATTATCTCGGTGATGCGGCGCGATTCCGAGTCTCCGTCCGGGAGTTTTTCCACCCGTATCGGTATCCCGGCGCCTTTCTCGGTCCAGAGCATTTTCCGGGCTCTCTTGGTGTTTTTCGAGATGACGGCGTTTGCCGCCCCGAGAATGTTGGAGGTCGAGCGGTAGTTCTGTTCCAGTTTGACGACGGAGGCCCCGGGAAACGTCTTTTCGAAGGAAAGGATGTTTTCGACGGTCGCTCCGCGGAAGCGGTAGATGCTCTGATCGTCGTCCCCGACGACCATGATATTGTTCCATTCGGACGAAAGGAGCGAACAGAGCTCGAACTGAGCCGGGTTGGTGTCCTGGTATTCGTCGACGCAGATATACCTGAATTTGCGGGCGTATATCGAAAGGAGATCCGGATCGTTACGCAGCGCGAGTACCGTTTTCATAATGATGTCGTCAAAATCGACGGCGTTGGCCGCCTCGAGGCGCGACTGGTATTCGGCGTAGATCCGGGCGACCGTCTTTTCGCGGAAGCTGTCCTTTGCAGCAGCGGCAAACTCCGCGGGACCGGTCAGACGCTCTTTAGCGCGGCTGATGATGGCGGCGACCTGTTTGTCCTGGAACTGCCGGTCGTCGATATCAAGTTCTTTTATGACCTTCGCAACGAGTCGCTTCGAGTCGTCGGCGTCGTATATGGCTACGTTCGGCGACAGTCCGGCGCTCGCGGGATGCGAACGGAGTATGCGCATGCAGACGGCGTGGAAGGTGCCCGCCCAGATCTCGCCGGAAATCCCTGAACCTGGGAACATCTGCTCGATTCTGCTTTTCATCTCGTTCGCCGCCTTGTTGGTGAAGGTGATGGCGAGCATATTGCGCGGCGGGCAGGGCGAATCCGCGAAATCGTCGAGTATCGGACGAACGTCCTCCGGCGAAAGATCAAGGGCGGATTCGTACGCCTCGACCGTCTGGAGCGAGACGTCCTCCGGGACCTTTTCCGAACGGTACCCGCACCCGTATCTGATTATCTGGGCGACCCGGCGGACCAGCACGGTCGTCTTTCCGCTTCCGGCGCCCGCGAAAACAAGAAGCGGCCCTTCGGTATTGTATACCGCCTCCCTCTGTGCGGGATTCAGATCGGAATCCGCAAGAGCGAAAAGGCGCTTCTTAACTTCGAGATATCTTCGTCTGATTTCGTCGGTCATTTAGGCAAGGTCTCCATCGGTCAGTCGAGCATGTATTTCGAATCCGCCTCGGAAATAACGGCGAATCCGGCGGAAACGGCGGAAACGAAGGCCGCCGCGATCAGGACGAGGCATACCGCCCACCATCCTCCGCAAAGCGCGGATTTCAGGCCGGCGACAAAACGCGAAAAGCCGTCGGATCCGGGAGCCGCTTCGAGATAGTAAGTGAGAGTTATCAGTCTGTCGTAAGCGGCCGATGCGGCGGCGGACAGCATGCAGAAAACGAAAAGAAGGTTGAGCTTTTTGTACAGCGAGCTTCTTATGGCTGCAATGCGGTTTTCGACGTATTTCGGATCGGCCGACGCGGGGACGTAACCGCAGTGGTCCCGCACGATCTGCACAAGTATGAGAACGATAAACGCGCAGATTGCCGCCCAGACGGCGGATTCGGCTATCTTGAGCGGATAAAACCTCCAGAAAGCCTCCCAGGCCTCCGGGCTGCGCTCGACGGCGGAATCGGCGAAGGAATCGTGAAAGCGGTTTGCCGCGATCCAGGATACCGCCGAAATACACGTGTAAACGGCGGACGCCGCAACCCCCGCCTTCCATTTGCCGGAGAACCGCTTCATCATTATGAAAAGCACGATCGCGGCGATACCGGCGAGAAAATCCGGAAGAACGTTTACGCTGTCAAGATAAACGTCGGCGGAAAGAAGAAGGAAAACGCATACTCCGGCGGCGTCGGCGCGTATCGATCTGCGTACTCCGACGGACGGCCTGTCGAGGATCGCGCTTTCGTATTCCGCACGGGCTCTTTCGAAAAGGCCGGAATCGCGCCGGATAACCGACAGCCGTACGCTGAAAGTGATAAGCCAGACTACGCCCGCGACGAGGCAGACTGCGATCGAGACCGCCCTGAACATCCCGATGAATTCGTACCAGTTGAAAACGGCGTTTTCATCGTGCGACGAAAGGACCGACGTCTCGGGGAGAAAGGCGCAGAGCGCCTTGATAACGATAAAAACCCTTGTCGACACCGACGCGCGGCGGCATGCCCTGTCGGTCGCCGGGTCCGAAGAAAGATACGCAAGTCCGGAAAACAGTTTTTTCCAGGCGGGAATGAGGAACAGAAGTTCGAGAAAGTTGAAAACGAAGGCGAAAAGAAGCATCGAAGCGGCCTGATTTATCTGGTCGAAAAGACCGGAAAAAATCAGGAAAACCGAAAGAAGTTTTACCGCCGAAACGGCGGCCGCCCGCAAAAAAGCGCCGTACGCCTCGTGTATTCCCTCCCCCGCGTCGCGCAGGTAACGAAGGGATACGAGTATCAGGGCGTATCCTATGCAGTCCGGAAGGATATCCACCACCGCGTATTCCGGATTGAACAGCAGAAACGGCGCCGCGGCGAACAGGCCGAATCCGAGAAGCGGAGGCAGTATTCTTTTGTTCTTCTTTTCTCCCGTCATTTCGCGTCCTCTGTGGTTTCGGTCAGTCGTCTTCCCGCTGCTTGCCGGCTCCGCAGCACTTTTTGTATTTTTTCCCGCTTCCGCACGGGCAGGGATCGTTCGGTCCGACCGCCCCCGTCCGTCTGAACGGAACGTTCCCGGCGGGAGCCGCCGGCGCGGCCGGTTTCCCGGGTGCGCGGTAGCGTTTCGTTCCGGCACCGCTTCTGCCGTAATTGAGTCTGCCGACTCCGGCCGACGGAGCTACGACGACCTGCGGCAGTTTTCTCGTCAGCACCTGGAGTACCGTTCTCTGACGTATCTCGTCTATCATGTCGGAATACATGGTCGAACCGATGATCCGGTACTCGTTGAGAGGATCGCGCTGGGCGTACGCCTGGAGCATCACGTTCTGCTTCAGGGTCTCCATATCGTCGATATGATCGAGCCAGAGCTCGTCGACCGCTTCAAGAAGAATGTGTCTTTCAAACTTGTGGAATATTCCGTATTCGTCCTCGCTCTCCCGCTTCGCGTAAAGATCGAGAGCGTGAGAGGTGATCAGCGACGAGACCTCTTCCGGATCGGTCATTCCCTCGAGTTCTCCCTCGGAGCAGCCCCAGCCGGCGTATTTCCTTTCGAGCGAGGCGGTGTCGAGCGTGCTTCCCTTCCCGTCGGGATTTTCGGTAACCGCAGCCTCCACGCTGTCGGCGACGGTCGAAGATATCATATCCTTGATCTTTTCGGAAACGTCGCCCTCCATAAGGATCTCTGTGCGCTGTCCGTATATCTGCTTGCGCTGCTCGTTGAGTATATCGTCGTACTGAAGAACGTTCTTGCGGCGCTTGAAGTTGTCCGATTCGACGTTTTTCTGAGCTTTTTCGATGATATCGGCAAGTATCCGCAGATAACCGGAAAGATCTCCGTCGCTGTCGCCTTCGTTGAGAGTGGCGGTGAGAGCCGCCATCTTCTTCATTCTGCTGTCTCCGAAGAGACGCATGATGTCGTCGGTGAGAGAAACGTAGAAGGTCGCCTCGCCGGGGTCTCCCTGACGTCCCGAACGTCCGCGCAGCTGGTTGTCTATACGTCTCGATTCGTGGCGCTCCGAACCGATTATGCAGAGTCCTCCGGCGGCGATCACCTTTTCGCGGTCGGCGGCGATCATGTCCTTGTACTTTCCGTAAAGTTCGAGATAAACTCTGTGCGCCTCCAGCTGATCCGGGTCTCCCGTTCTGATGTTGCTGACCGAAAGAGCGATCTGCTCGGGGGTGAAGCGTTCCATCCGTTTCATTTCGGCTTTGGCGAGCATTTCGGGATTTCCGCCGAGAAGAATATCGGTTCCGCGCCCCGCCATGTTGGTCGCAAGGGTCACCGAGCCGGACATTCCGGCCTCGGCTATGACCTGCGCCTCGCGCGCGTGGTCTTTCGCGTTCAGCATATTGAATTTTATCCCGGCCGCCCTGAGAAGTTTGCCGAGCTGTTCGGATTTTTCGACCGACGCCGTGCCGATCAGCACAGGCTGGCCGCGCGATACGCAGTCCTGAACCTTCTTAACGACTGCGGCGAATTTGTGCTTTTCGTCGGTATATATCCTGTCGGGGTTGTCGATTCGTATCATCGGGCGGTTGGTCGGGACCTCGACGACGTCCAGTCCGTAAATCTCGCGGAACTCGCTTTCTTCGGTCATGGCGGTACCCGTCATGCCCGAAAGCTTGCGGTACATCCTGAAATAATTCTGGATGGTGATCGTGGCGACGACCCGGCTCTCCCCCTTGATGTTGACCTTTTCCTTGGCCTCGATCGCCTGATGAAGACCGTCCTGGTAACGTCTGCCCGGCATGAGACGACCGGTGTTCTGGTCGACGAGGATGACCTCGTCGTCGATTATCACGTAGTCGACGTCCTTTTTCTTTACGCCGTGCGCGACGATCGCCTGGTTCATATTGTGGGATATCTCGGCGTTTTCGGGATCGTTCAGATTATCGATCCCGAAGAACTCCTCGACCTTTCTGATACCGCGCGGGGTAAGGACGGCCGACTGAAGCTTTTCCTCGACGATATAATCGTAGTTTTCGTCGTCGGTCTCCGCCTTGGAATCCATCTCCTTAATTACCTTGGCGCGCAGACGGCTGACGCAGGAGTTGCATTTTTCATATATGTCCGACGTCTTGTCGCCGACGCCGGAAATGATGAGCGGAGTCCGAGCCTCGTCGATAAGGATGGAGTCGATCTCGTCGATAATGCAGAAATTGTGACCTCTCTGAAGCAGCTGCGAACGGCTCTTCGCGATGTTGTCGCGAAGGTAGTCGAAGCCGAACTCGGTGTTGGTGCCGTAGGTGATGTCGCAGGCGTACATCTGCTGCTTGTCGGCTCCCGACATCGAATTGAGGATGACGCCGGTGGACAGACCGAGGAATCCGTATACCCTGCCCATCTCGTCGGCGTCGCGCTGGGCAAGATAATCGTTAACCGTTACGATGTGAACGCCCTTCCCTTCGAGCGCGTTGAGGTACGCCGGCATAGTCGCGACGAGAGTCTTTCCTTCACCCGTCTTCATCTCGGATATCCTTCCCTGGTGAAGAAGGCTGCCTCCGAGGAGCTGTACGTAAAACGGCCGCTTCCCGAGCACGCGGTCGGCGACTTCCCGGACGGCGGCAAAGGCCTCCGGAAGCAGCATATCAAGGGTTTCTCCGGCCGCGAGTCTTTCTCTGAAGGCGGGCGTCACCGCGGCAAGTTCCTCGTCCTTCATCGCCCTGTATTTATCCGCAAGGCCGTCGATCATATCGGCGACCGGCTTTATTTTCTTTATCGCTCTTTTGCTGTAATCTCCGAAAAGAAGCTTTTCAAGTTTCATTACTGCCTCGTTATAATAATATTTATTATATTATACTACATTTGATATTTTTTTGCAATATTTTTTGTTGACTGCCGCTTTGATTTATTATATAATGATTATGACGAAAAAACGAAGGAGGAAACGGTTCTTGCGTATTGCGGTCGGACTCAGCGGAGGCGTCGATTCGGCGGCGGCCGCCTCGATTCTTCTCGAGGCGGGCCACAAGGTGACGGGAGTATATTTCATAATGCACGACTCGCACCTCGCGGGAATCCCGAAGGCGCGCGCGGCGGCGGCCGACCTCGGGATAGAACTCGCGGAGGCGGACCTGAGAGAACGGTTTTCACGCGACGTCGAGTCGCCTTTCGTTTCCGGATATCTGTCGGGAAGAACGCCGAACCCCTGCGTCGTGTGCAACGAGCGGATAAAATTCCCCGCCCTTGCCGAATTTGCAGACTCGATC
>CACZSP010000207.1 GCA_902783905.1 uncultured Ruminococcus sp. | reverse complement strand
CTCTTCCGTTGATGTACGAGACCAGGAAGGCGATTCTGTCCAGCCGCATGCAGTCGCGCAGCATATTGATGATCAGTATGTGCGCCAGCTGGTCGATGTTGTATTTTTTCGATTTCGAGTTTTCGACCCATCCGCGCTTTGTCCAGTTCTGGAGAGTCGTGCCGTCGATGCCCGAGATCTCCCTGATCTGGGACAGCATGATTCCGTCGGATATGAAAAAAATCTTGTTGAGGAATTCAAGTCCGGTAACGTCGCCCATGCTTTTTCGCGACAGAATCGTTCCGGGTATTCGTTCCTCGTTAATCTGCAAGTTCATTTTCCCTGGCTCCTTTCTCACGAAGCGCCGCGTTCTTATCACGTGTATACGGCGCGGGCGCAGACATCCGAAAAGATGTCGCGCTGATATAATTATATCACACGTTCACGTGACTGTCAACAGCGTTCTTATATTTTTTTGAAAAATTCTGCGGATTGTTGACAAAAAGTTGATAATGAAGTATGATAAATAAGCGGAAAGGCGGGGATGCGCATGGAAGAGTACAAAAGGATCTTTTTGAAGGAGGATGACGTCCGGATACGGCCGGGTGAGTCCTTTTCTTTTGATTTTCCGTTCGACGGAGAAGGCGGTCAGCGTCTGTTTTTCACCGGCGAGAACGATTTTCACTATTTTCTCAAGACCGAAATGGGCGCCAACGCCCTTTATTCGAGAATTTCCGACTCTCTTGTCCCGGGCAGGAGCGCCCAGTACGCTCTGCGTATGCGCGGGTCCTATCACCACACGGCGGCGATGAAAAAGATCCTTTTTCCGCCTGTCCTGTATATGTACCGCCTTGTCGACGCCGGCGACGAATTCGACGCGGGAGTCACGGTCGAAGGAAAGGATATAAAGATCAACGACGGCGGGTATCTGCGCATGTATATCGAGATCTGGGACAGCCGTCCGGGAGTTCCGGCGTCCGATACGCGCTCTGTCCCTGACAGGACGGTCGCTTTCGACTGTCCGGAAGGCACCTACGGGCCGGTACGGATCGGAGGGCGGATACGCCTTCCGTCGCCCGGGACCGCCTGCGCCGTCGTTTACGTCGAAGGAGAAAATTTCACCGGGGAGGCGCTGTTTGAAGACCCCGGAATAGTGTCGTCGAACGGCTTCAATATCCTCGCGCCCTTCGCTCCGGATATGCCGGTGTTCGCGAAGCATTCCAACTGGGCGGGCGTCGGACTGTCGAGGTGGGAATGGCCGGAGGCGGAGATCCGCGTAAACGGAGTAACCGTTTTCAACGGGGAATTCTTCGAGCGCTGCCACAGATATTCGGAATTCGAGTTTCCGCTTCCCGGCGGAGTGCTGAAAAAAGGGAATAACACTCTGTCCTTCAGTGTAAAGGGCGACTACCGCGACGCTCCCGCCTACCGGCTTCACGAGGTCGGGCTTGTGTCCGACGGGCATTCGCTGATCGCCGCGGTCCCCGAGTCGGCTGTCGCCGGAAAAGAGTTTTCCCTTCTTCTCGACCCGTCTCGCCCGCAGACGCTGGAGGTCTCGGGAGACGTCGAGGTTCTGTCCGATACGGTTATAAAAGTAGCCGGCCTCTGCGCCCTCCGGCTCGTCTGCCGCCGTCCGCAGAGAGATCTGCGGATAACCGTCAACGGGGAAACGGCGGTAGTGTCCGCGGTCAGGGAAAGGGAGGACGACGGAGTCGTCACCGGGACCGGCGACATGATATATATCGACCAGAACGATGATTCATTCAGAACGTTCTTCAAATGGTATTTTTCAAACGGCGTCGGAAACCTGATCACCGTCAGGCCGACCTACCGCTGGAGCGGGACGAAAAAAAGTCCTCCCGGCTTCTGGAAAAAGACGGCGAAGCTTATGTCGGATATGGGAGTGAAGTATTCGCACATGGTCGACGGGCGCGAGCCTCCCGGGATCACCTCCCAGCCGTCGGTCGAAGAACTTGAAGGCAGGGGATTTCTCGGCAGACAGCTGCACGAACGCGACGGAGCGTACAACTACTGGTCGCCTTCTCTCGATCCGCCCGAGTGGATGGATCTGAACGGAAACCACGCCACCTCTCTCAAATACGACTGGTTCTGCCGTCAGGCGAGGGAGGACCCCGCGCACTGCGGAATGATGTACGGAACGCCGAACGATCTTTACCCTTACCGCGGGAAACTGTATCTGTTCAGAGATTTTTCGGTTCCCGCCGATATGAAAGCCCAGGCGGAGGCGACCGTCGCGGCGCTTTCGAAGATCAGATACGGCTGCCCGCGCCATACCGGTCCGTCGGTCATGTTCAAATACTTTCACATGGCCGGATACGAAATGACCGGCGCCGAAACGATGGACAGTCCGACCGAATTCCTTCTCGCCGCCCTGCGCGGAGTTGCCGACGCTTACGGACAGAAGACATTTTCGGTGCATCACGCGCTCCAGTGGTCGACGACGCCGCACGACGACGAGCGCCGTTACCGCCGGTACCGGCTCGCGCTTTACGTTTCCTGGGCGGGAGGAGCTCACGAGACAAACACCGAGGAGGGACTGTGGCATTTAGAGGAGTATTACTCCCATCACCACAGATTCAGTCCGGCGGCGCTCGAACATCTGAAGGTGCAGAAGGGTTTTTACCGGTACGTGACCCGTCACTCCCGGCGCGGCAGACTGCGCGCGCGGACGGCGGTGATCCACGGCAGATACGACGGCGCGTCCTGCTTCGGCAGAGAGGCCCTCTCGGTGTTCGGCATGCCGGAGGATCAGGCGAGCCGCACATTTGACGCCGAAATGAGCTGGCACCTGCCGAGAAGGATATTCTATCCCAATACAGTAAACGGGTTCCGTTCGGTCGCGCACGGCGAGGCGAGCAAACGCGGCCCGATAGGACTCGTTTCCGGCAACCCTTACGGACATTTCAATATCGTTCCCGTCGAGGAGGACTGGCCCGACTATCCTTTTCTCGCATTTTTCGGCTACAACTGCGCTGAAAGCGGAGATCTCGACCGGGTTTTCGGAGCAATAAAAAAAGGCGCCGCAGTTATGATGACGCTGGCGCACCTTTCGTCGACGACCTGCCGATCCGACGTCGAAAACTACCGCCTTGAATATGAAGGACACCCCTTCCTCGACGCTATAGGTTTCGATTATTCCGCAAAGCGCATCAGAGGAGGCGGAAAGGTTTGCGAGATACCGCTCGGCAAAGGAAGGGCGATAATATTCAACGAGGCGCTCTACCCCGCGAATCCGAAAATCAGGGATGAATACGTCCGGCGGTTCTCGGAGGAGGTCGAAAGAATAAACCGCGGGGAATACGTTTTTCCGATCGTCGGATGCGACGTTTCGGCGACCGTTTACGATACCGGGGAGGGCACCGGCGACGCGTATTTTATCGCGGTCGACTGGTGGAACGACCCGGATGCCGAACGGCACGCGGGACTGCGAATCGGAAAGGATACTTACGATATTCCACTGCGCTTCGGCGTAATGAAAAAGGTCACCTTCTGTACCCGCGGAGCGGTCGAATGCGAGCGGGAAAGCGGTGAGATAATATCCTTCGACGGAAACCGCGCATTGCTTGAGGGAGACGGGACGGAAGAGTTTACTCTCCTG
>CACZSP010000206.1 GCA_902783905.1 uncultured Ruminococcus sp. | reverse complement strand
ATTTCTCAACCGAGAACACGTTTCCCTTCGGGAAACTTGCAAAAAATGCTCTCGCCAATCTACGCACGCGAATTATTCAGCGCTTCCCTAACAATTATCATTGAAAAACAGGAGGTCCCCGTGAAACCGCTTCTGAGAAAAAATCTTCGCAACCGGCTGATTTCCTGTTCGATCGGGATAATTGTATTTTTGTCGGCGTTCGCGTTTTTGTGTCTCATTCTTTCCATCATTTTCCGACTTTTTCACGCAGGATTTGCGTCATGGATAATTTTTGCCGCGGGAACGGTTTTTCTATCGGTAATTTTTTATCTGACGATACGCAGATATATTTTGAAACCGAACCGCGAAACGCTGCACAAAACTGCCGTTGCGGGTATCACCCTGTCTCCGACGATCTTTTACGAAAACGCGGAAGAGCCGTATTATTTCTCGCGCGACGGAATGCTGATTTGCTCCTCAGGCATCTGCTTTCCCGCCGGGATTACGCGCGTCGAGCCGAAGAGAGAGCGAATTTTCGATATCTCGATCTCGGACAGAGACTCCTACCGTCTCAGGCAGTTGCATAGCGGCGGAGTTCAAACGACTTTCGCCGTAATTGATGAAACCGGAGACAACGGAGCGATTTATAAGAATTACGTACTTCTTTCACCGGACAGAAAACAGGCGAATGAAGAATACGACCGTTTGATAAATGATCTGAAACAGATCAACCGCGATTTCTGCGCCGTCGATTTCGGAGTGACCGAAGACGCGGATGAAGAATAGGAGTTGAAAATGCAAAAAAACGTCCTTTCCACCGATCTGCGCGGCAAAGTTGCCGTAGTTACCGGCGCCGGAGGCGTTCTCTGCTCTGGTTTTTCCAAGGTTCTCGCCAGGGCCGGCGCGCGCGTCGCGCTGCTCGATATAAACGAAGCCGCCGCCGAAGAGGTCGCGCGCGCCATCCGCGAAGAGGGCGGGACGGCGTGCGCCTACGCCTGCGACGTGCTCTCGCGCGACGTCTGCTTTTCTGTCGCCGACTGCGTCGAACGCGAACTCGGTAAGTGCGATATTCTTATCAACGGCGCCGGCGGAAACAATCCGCGCGCCACGACCGACAAGGAGTATTACGAGCCCGGGGATATCGATTCGGACGTCAAATCCTTCTTCGATCTCGACCGCGCCGGCGTCGGATTCGTATTCGATCTGAACTTTCTCGGCACACTTATCCCAACGCAGGCCTTCGCACGCCAGATGCTCGGCCGCAAGGGCTGTTCGATACTGAATATCAGCTCGATGAACGCGTTTACGCCTCTGACGAAAATCCCGGCGTATTCGGGAGCGAAGGCCGCCGTCAGCAATTTCACGCAGTGGCTGGCCGTCCATTTTTCAAAAGAGGGCATACGCGTCAACGCCATTGCCCCCGGCTTCTTCTCGACGAAGCAGAACGCTTCTCTTCTCTGGAATCCAGACGGAACTCCGACGCCGCGTACCGGAAAGATTCTCGCCGCGACTCCGATGGGACGCTTCGGCGAAACGAAAGATCTCGAGGGAGCTCTGCTCTTCCTTCTTGACAACGACGCCGCCGGGTTCATCACCGGCGTCACCCTCCCCGTCGACGGCGGATTTTCCGCCTATTCGGGCGTATAGATTATTCAAATGATAAAACGAATCGCGATACTCGGCTGCGAGAACTCGCACGCCAACACCTTTCTTTCTTTTCTTGAAGATAAGGAAAAATACCCCGATATCGAAGTTGCCGGAGTCTTCAGCGAAGACGCGGAAGCGGCGGAAAAGCTTAAGGCACGCTTCGGCGTTCCGGTGCTCCCGTCGTTTGACTGCCTGAAGGGAAAACTCGACGGACTCGTTGTGACCGCGCGCCACGGCAACGATCACTACAGATTCGCAAGGCCGTATATTGCCGACGGGATACCGATGTTCATCGACAAACCGATAACAGTCAAAGAAGACGAAGCCGTCGTTTTTATGCGCGAATGCGAAGCGGCGGGCGTCCGCGTCACCGGCGGCTCCTGCTGCATACACTGCGACGAGGTCGTAAAGCTGCGGGAGAAGGTCGCGGCAGACCCGTCGGCGGTCCTCGGCGGGTTCGTACGCGCTCCGATCAACCTGTGCAACCCTTACGGAGATTTCTTCTTTTACGCCCAGCACCCGGTCGAGATACTCTGCGAGATATTCGGCAGATACCCGTCGGCTGCCACGGCTCATCTTAACGGGAAGAATATCTGCGCCTCGGTTCGCTATCCCGATTACGAGATATCCCTCCTGATGACCGACGGCGTGTACGTCTATTCGGCGACGGTCGCGTCAAAGGAAGGCAACGCCGGCGGAGAGTTCCCGGTAAAATCTTCGAGCCCCTGCTTTGGAATTGAATTCGACTCATTCGTCTCGCTGCTCCGCGGCGGAGAGATGAAGACGACTTACAGGGACTTCATCGCGCCCGTCTTCGTTATGAACGCCCTGAACCGCTCGCTCGGAAGCGGACGGGAGGAAGGCGTCAATTCCTTTGAATTATGAAAAATCTGATTTTGTCCGGTTTTACCGACGAATATTCGAAAAACTTCCGTGAACAGTGCGTGGCGGCGCAAAGACTCGGACTCGGATATATCGAGCTGCGCGGCGTCGACGGAAAAAGCTTTATAAAACACTCCGAAGCCGAGCTTGAATCGACCGCCCGCATGCTCGAAGAGTATTCTCTGAAGGTTTCGTCACTCGGCTCTCCGCTCGGGAAATACCCCTGCGATTGCGACAGAAAAGAACTGCGCGAAAAAGTCCTTGCGCTTCTTTCCGCCGCCGATCTTTTCGGATGCAAGCTTGCGCGGGTTTTCAGTTTTTATCTTCCGGCCGGAAGAGACCGGAAGGACTGCCGCTCGGACGTGCTCTCCCGACTTGATCTGATGATCGACACGGCCGCCGGACGCGGCGTCACCCTCTGCCACGAGAACGAAGCCGATATATGGGGGGAATCTCCCGATTGCTGTCGCGAACTGCTTGAAGCTTTCGGCGGCTCCCTCGGATGCGTATTCGACATGGGGAATTTCGTGCTCGGCGGATACGATCCCTCGGACGCCTACCGGAAACTGAAAAAGCATATAAACTATTTTCATATAAAGGACGCGCTCTTTGCCGGAGCCATAGTACCGCCGGGAAAAGGCGAAGCGAAAATCAAAGAAATCCTGTCGGATTATTCGGCCGGCTCTGACGGACCCTTTTTCGCTTCTCTCGAGCCCCATCTCGAGACCTTCGACGGACAGAACGCCCTTTCCGGCAGGTATTACGACAACCCTTACAAATACGAAACTCAGCAGGCGGCGTTCACCGATGCCGCGGCGAAATTCAGGGAGCTGACCGGATCATGAAAACGCTGAAAAAAGATCTTCTTAAAGTAAATATTTACGGCAGCCGAGCGGAAATGGGACGCGGCGCGGCAAAGGATATCGCCGCGTGCATTCTTTCGGTACTCGAAACAAAACCCCGGATAAATATCATATTTGCCGCGGCGCCGTCGCAGAACGAGATGCTCGCCTGCCTCGCCGCAGACAAAAGCATCCCCTGGAAAAGAATAAACGCGTATCACATGGACGAATATATCGGCCTGCCCGCCGACGCCCCGCAGGGCTTCGGCAACTTTTTGCGCCGGGCGATTTTCGACCGGGTCCCGTTCGGATCGGTGAATTACATCGATCCCGCCGCGCCCGACGCCGAAGCGGAAGCCGAAAGATACGGCGCGCTGATAAACGAAAATCCTCCGGATATCATAGTGATGGGTATCGGGGAGAACGGACATATCGCCTTCAACGACCCGCCGGTCGCCGATTTCAACGATAAAAAAACAGCAAAGGTCGTGTCTCTCGACGAGATCTGCCGCAACCAGCAGGTCCACGACGGCTGTTTTGCGCGGATAGAGGACGTCCCGAAGCAGGCGGTCACACTGACCGTCCCGGTCTTTTCCCGGGCTCCCCGGCTGTTCTGCGTAGTCCCCGCGCCGACAAAGGCGGAGGCGGTTTACAAAACGCTGAACGGACCCGCAGGCGAATGCTGCCCCGCGACCGTTATGCGCAGTCATCCTTGCGCGACGCTTTATCTCGATCCCGACAGCGCGTCGCTGCTTGAATTATGAGTATCACGACCCTCAAAAGCCGCCGGATAATTACTCCGCGCGGATTTGTCGACGGTTTTATCTCCTTCGATGAAGAAAAGATTATCTACGTCGGAAGCAAAAAACCGGAAGGACCGGTCGACGATCTCGGCGACGCTTTTCTGAGCCCCGGATTTATCGAGCTTCACACGCACGGCGCAGGGGGGCACCCGTTTCTCGACTCCTCTCCCGAGGACGTCACCGCCGCCGCCAACGAGCACCTGCGCCACGGCACGACTACGATCCTTCCGACGCTTTCCGCCGCTCCCTTCCCGCTTATGCGCAAAGGAGTCCTTGATATCGCCAGGGCGGCCGCCGATCCCCGGACGCTTCCCAGGATCGCGGGAGCCCACCTTGAAGGGCCGTATCTTTCAAAAAAGCAGTGCGGCGCCCAAAGCACCGACTTTATCACTCCTCTGCGCAAAGAGGAGTATCTTCCCTTCCTTGACGAGTGCGGCAAGGCGGTGGCGCGCTGGACTTACGCCCCCGAGAACGATCCCGACGGCGCGTTCTGCCGGGAGATTTCCCGGCGCGGGATACTCCCGTCGGCCGGACACACCGACGCCGTCATGAGCGATATGCAAACGGCGACGGAAAACGGATGCGCGCTCGTCACGCATCTCTACTCCTGCACGTCCACCGTCACCCGGCGAGGCGGCTTCCGCTATCCCGGAGTGATCGAGAGCGCCTTCCTGTTCGACCGGCTCAACGTTGAAATTATCGCCGACGGAAAGCACCTGCCGCCCGAGATGATAAAAATGATCGTTAAGATCAAAGGGCCGGACAAAACCGCCCTCATAACCGACAGTCTCGATATTGCCGGAACGGATATAAAAAGCGGCTCGATGAGCGGCGTTCCCTTCATCGTCGAGGACGGAGTCTGCAAGCTTGCCGACCGCACGGCGTTTGCCGGAAGCGTTGCCACGTCGGATATCCTTTTGCGTGTCGCGACGAAAGAATGCGGCTTTTCCGTTCCTGACGCGGTTAAGATGATGACCGAAACCCCTGCGCGTATCCTCGGCGTCAACCGCGGAAAACTCGAAGCCGGGCTCGAGCCCGATATCGTCGTTTTCGACGACGAAATAAAAATCGCCGGCGTCTTTGTCGGCGGGAAAAAGGTGTTCTGATGAAAGAAAGACTGTGCGTTGCGATCATCGGTCAGGGGCGCAGCGGAAAAAACATACACGGCGCTTATTACAGATCGGAAAGAAACGTTCATTTCCGTGTCGGTTACGTCGTCGACCGCGATCCCGCCATGCGGGAAATCGTGAAGGATCTCTATCCCGGAGCCGAGATACTGTCCGACGTGTCGGAGCTTTATCCGAAGACCGATATCGATCTCTGCGTCAACGCGTCGTATTCGAACGAGCATTTCCCGGTCACACTTGATCTGCTCCGCCGCGGCTTCAACGTGCTGACCGAAAAACCGATGGCGAGAACTTATTTCGACTGCATGACGCTGATCGAAACCGCGAAGGAAAGCGGCGCGCGGCTTTTCGTCTTCCACAACACCCAGAAGGCGCCGTTTTATCTCCACGCCATTGAAAAAATGAAGGACGGGACTCTCGGCGACGTGCTCGAGGTCGGTATCAGATACAACGGATTCGCCCGCAGATGGGACTGGCAGACGCTTCAGAAAAAACTCGGGGGCAGCGCCTACAACACGGGTCCGCACCCCTTTGCCATGGCTCTCGGATTCCTCGGAGGCGACCCGGAGGCAAAGGTTGTATACTCGAAGCTTGTCAGCACGCCTCTTTCGTCGGGTGACGCCGACGATTTCGTCAAGGCGATCCTGACGGCGCCGGGCAAACCGCTCGTAGACGTCGAGATAAGCGCGTCCGACGCCTTCCCGGAGCTGACTCTCAAGCTCCAGGGCACGCTCGGAACGCTCGTATCGAACCCGAAATCATACAAAATGAAATATATTGTCGAAGGCGAAAACCCGCCGCGAGACGTCGTGGAAAAATCGCTCCGCGACGAAAACGGACTGCCGGTCTACTGCCGCGAGAAGCTGATAACTCACGAGGAATCGGGAGATTATCAGGGGACCGCGTTTGAAGTCGGGACCCACGGGATCTACGAGGACGTGTATTTCGCACTGACCGAGGGACGCGAGCCGGAAGTCTCGAACGGATTCGCCGCCCGTGTCATCGGCGTCATCGAGCAGCTCCACGCGGAAAACCCGCTGACTCTCCGCTTCGTATGATTTGCTTTTATTTGCAAGATTATGCTTGCATTTTACCTGTTTTTGATATATAATGTAATAAATATTTATA
This sequence comes from uncultured Ruminococcus sp., assembly GCA_902783905.1. Classification (GTDB taxonomy): domain Bacteria; phylum Bacillota; class Clostridia; order Oscillospirales; family CAG-272; genus CAG-390. The sequence continues at coordinate 7,293 of CACZSP010000206.1, read as the reverse complement.
TCGGGAGGAACCCAGATGAATCTGTTTTCAAAACTGTTCGGCGAAAAGGCCGGAAAGGACGTGGCGAACGCCCTTGAAGAGCTTATGAAAGCCGCTGCCGACGGAAAGAAAAAGAGCGGCGATGAACCGAAAAAGCCCGAAGAACCCGCAAAACCGGAACAGACCGCGGCTCCGGAGCCCGAAGAATACGACGGTCCCTCCGGTAATTCATGGGGCCCCCGGATGCCCGACGAGCCCAATCAGTACAATTACAAGGGCACCTATCTTGAATATTTCAGAGAAATATTCAACACGGAATTCCCGGGATACACGGTCGACGAGGAGATCTCGAAATACGGGAAGACGCGCGTTTTCAAATTCAAAAAGGACGGAAAGACCGCCCTTGTCGTCGAGCTGCTTTCGCAGAAATGCGAGGCAAAAGCGCTTCGCGCGCAGTGCAGACGCGACAATATTCCCTACCTGCGCTATTATTTCGATTACGAGGGCTGGTGGAACACCCGCTCGTACGTCATAGAGCGCACTAAAGGCGCCCTCGGCGCGTAATTTCAGACTTTTTCCGAAAGGAAAAGTATGGGCGATACCGCACAATTCGACGCACGCATCTTGACGGCTCATTTCCCGCCTGTCCTTGCGTCGAAATCTTGAAATACCACCTGTATTCCTGCGATTTCTCAGCAAGAACAGGCAAAAAATGCTCTCGCCAATCTACGCACGCGAATTGTGCGGTATTGCCCAGGGCTCGCAGAGCCCGGGCAGAAAGAGAAAGCAATATGCGCCTGCGGGGGACCCGGCGCGTTCGACCGAAACGGCTTCACAGGCAGCCCGTTCGCGTACGGTCCGGTACATCCCGGAATTTTCCGGGCTTTAACGTCTTCTCTTTCTGCCTTTTTCTTATTGCCATGTCACTTATCGAACTGACGAAAGATCCGTCCGTCTGGGAAAGCTTTTACGAATACAAGTCCGGCCTGCGCTGTCCGAAAGCCTTTACGGCAGAACTTCGCCGATATATCGACGGAAAGGAATACCTGCCGGTTTACGAGGCGGTCGCCGCCGGAAAACCCTTTCCGCACCCGTCGAAATCTGTGATCAGCAAGCTTTCCTCCTCGAAAAAAAGGACGGTATACACCTATCCCGGCAGCGAAAACACCTATCTGAAGCTTCTGACCTACCTGCTTTTGCGCCGTTACGACGGCCTGTTCTCCCCCTCCCTTTTCTCCTTCCGCCCGGCAAAAAGCGCCAAGGACGCCGTCAGATACCTGCTGAAACTCCGCGCACCCGCGGCGGGATACTACTACAAAGCGGACATACACGATTATTTCAACTCGATACCGGTTGAAAAGATCCTCCCGATACTGCGTGAAACGCTTGCCGACGACGCGCCCCTTTACGCCTTTCTTTCCTCCCTTTTGTCCGATCCGTACGTTTGCGACCGCGGCGGGCTGATTTCCGAGCGCAAGGGGATAATGGCGGGAACTCCGGTCTCCGCCTTTCTCGCCAATCTCTACCTGCGCGAGATGGACGAGGGCATCACGTCCGACGGAATAATCTACGCCCGTTACTCCGACGATATCATCCTTTTCGCCCCCACCGAAGAGGGGGCAAAAAGGCAGGCGGAAAAAGTAAGGGAAACGCTCGCCGGGAAGGGACTTGAGATCAACCCGTCCAAGGAAAGCTTCGGCAGGACGGAAGACGGTTTTTCATTCCTCGGCTTTTTTATCAAAGGAAAAACCGTCGACATCGCTCCGGCCACCCTTCAGAAGCTTAAACACAAGATGCGCCGAAAGGCGAAGGCACTCGTCCGCTGGAAAGAAAAAAACGGCGCCGACGGCGACAGAGCGGCGGCGGCGTTTATAAGAATGTTCAACCGTAAGCTTCTCGATACCCCCGAGGACAACGATCTGTCCTGGAGCAGCTGGTTCTTTTCGGTGATAACCACGACCGAAAGTCTGAAGATCATCGACCTTTACGCACAGGACTGCATACGGTTCATTATAAGCGGAAAACGTAACAAAAAGCGCTTCGACACCAGGTATTCCGATATCAAAAAACTGGGATACCGGAACCTGGTGCACGAATACTACGCGGCGCGGGACGTCGAAACCGACGGCACGCCGGTCACAGCGTCGCCGCAATGACCGCTTTTATCGTATGCATGCGGTTTTCCGCTTCGTCGAAGACGATAGACTGAGAGCTTTCGAACACCTCGTCGGTGACCTCCATGCAGTCGATACCGTATTCCTTGAATATCTTTTCCCCGATACCCGTTTTCGTATCGTGGAACGCCGGAAGGCAGTGCATGAACCTGCACTGTTCTCCGGCTTTTTTCATAAGGCGCGAAGTGACGCGGTAGGGGCTGAGGTCGTTTATCCTTTCGCGCCAGACGCCGTCCGGCTCACCCATCGAGACCCAGACGTCGGTGTAGATGACGTCGGCGCCTTCAACCGCCGAAAGCGGGTCGGAGCACAGAGTGACCGAACCGCCCGATCCCGCTGCAAGTTTTTCGCATTCAGAAACCAGCTCCGGGGCGGGAAAATACTTTTCGGGCGCGCAAAGAGTGACGTCGAGTCCCATCTTCGCGCCGCCGACCATAAGCGAGTTGCCCGTGTTGTATCTGGCGTCGCCGAGATAAACCAGCTTTATCCCCTGAAGGCGCCCGAAATGCTCTCTTACCGTGAGGAAATCGGCGAGCACCTGAGTCGGATGAAATTCGTTTGTAAGGCCGTTCCAGACCGGAACGCCTGCGTATTTTGCCAGCTCCTCGACGCGTTCCTGACCGTATCCGCGGTATTCGATGCCGTCGAACATCCTGCCCAGCACCCTTGCCGTGTCGGCGATGCTTTCCTTCTTACCGAGCTGCGAGCCCGAAGGATCGAGATAGACGGCGCCGATTCCGAGATCGTGCGCCGCGACTTCGAAGGAGCAGCGCGTCCTCGTGCTCGTCTTTTCAAATATCAGAGCGATATTCTTTCCGCCCGGGATCGCGTGAGGGATCCCTTTTTTCTTTTTTCCCTTAAGCTCAGCCGCCAGATCGAGAAGATATTCTATCTCCTCCTTAGAAAAATCAAGCAGCTTGAGAAAATTCCTGCCTTTAAGATCCATAAGTATCTCCTCCGGTCATTCGCCGGCGCAAACCTTTTTGATGATACCGACCGCCTTTTTAAGCGTTTTTTCGTTTATGTTCAGCGCAGGGAGCAGTCTTACTCTGTCTTTTGCGGTCAGGCAGAGAACTCCGCGCGAGATGCATTCCTTTACCACCTCGGCGGCGGGTCTTGAGGTTTTGATCCCGATCATCAGCCCCATTCCGCTGACGCCTTCCACGCCGGGCGCGCCGGAAAGAGACGAAAAGATATATTCGCTCCTGCGTTTTACTCCGTCGAGCAGTTTTCTGTCGATCCTTTTTATTATGCTGACGGCGCCTGCGCAGGCGACCGGATTGCCCCCGAAGGTTGAGCCGTGATCGCCGAAGGAAAAAACGTTTTCGCATTTTTCCCCGAGAAGAGCCGCTCCGATCGGAAGTCCTCCCCCCAGCCCCTTGGCGGTGGAAATGATATCCGGCGTGATACCGTAATTCATATAGGCGTAAAGCTCTCCCGTACGTCCGTTGCCCGTCTGGACCTCGTCGACGATCAGGATGACGTCGTTCGCCTGACAGAAAGCGTACAGTTCTTTTACAAAATCCGGATCCAGCGGCACGACTCCGCCTTCTCCCTGGATGCATTCGATCATAACGGCGGCAAGAGTGCCCGTCGAATTCAGTTTTTCAAGGGCTTTCATGTCGCCGGCGTCGAATGACGAAAAGCCGGGCGTCAGCGGCCGGTAAAGCTCATGGTAGTGCTCCTGGCCGGTCGCCGCAAGCGTCGTCAGCGTCCGTCCGTGAAAGCTGTTGTTGAGCGTCGCGATAACGTATCTGTTTTCGCCGTACTTCGTCGATGCGTACTTTCTCGCCGCCTTGATCGCGCACTCGTTCGCCTCGGCGCCCGAATTGGCGAAAAAGACCTTTTTCATACCCGTGCGGCGGCAGAGAATTTTTGCCAGCGTCGCGCAGGGCCCGGTGTAGTAGAGATTCGAGGTGTGCTGGATCGCAGCCGCCTGGCCGCAGACCGCTTCGAGCCATTTTTTGTCCGAAAAACCGAAGGATGTGACTCCGATCCCGGATCCCATATCGATGTATTTTTTGCCGTTTTCGTCGGTTATCACCGATCCTTTTCCCGAAACGGCGACGACCGGGAAGCGGTTGTAGGTCCCGGCGATATACTTTTTGTCGGTTTTGATAATATCGGCCTTCATTTTTTCTCCCGTCATGCGGTCACCATCGTTCCGGCGCCTTCGTCGGTAAGCAGTTCCATCAGTATCGAATGGGGGACTCTGCCGTCCATTATTACCACCTTTTTAACGCCTTTTTCTATCGCTTTTACGCAGCATTCCACCTTGGGGATCATGCCGCCGGCGATTATTCCCTTCTCGCGCAGCGTCGCCGCTTCGGCTACGCTGATCTCGGGAATGAGAGTCGACGGATCGTCCTTTTTCATCAGTATTCCGGCGACGTCGGTCATCATAATGAGTCTGTCTGCGCCGAGCGCACCGGCGATAAAGGCGGCGGCGGTGTCGCCGTTTATATTGTATATTCTTCCTTCTCTGTCGCATCCGACGGTGGAAATTACCGGGATGTAGTTGTTTTCGAGAAGGTCGCTGACGACGCCCGGATTGATCTTCGTGATCTCTCCGACGCATCCGAGACGCTCGTCCTTCGGACGCGCTTCGATGAGGCGGGCGTCAACGCCCGAAACGCCAACGCTTTTTCCTCCCGTCAATTCGATCAGGTTGACGAGAGTCTTGTTGACTTTTCCCGACAGTGCCATCTGGACGATGTCCATCGTCTCCTCGTCGGTGACGCGCAGTCCGTCGACGAAGGACGGAGTCTTCCCGACCCTGTCCATCAGGTCGGATATTTCGGGACCTCCGCCGTGAACGAGAACCACCCTGATGCCGATCAGCCGGCAGAGGACGATATCCTTCATCACCTCGCGCTTCAGATCCTCGTTGACCATGGCGTTTCCGCCGTATTTGATCACGACGGTCTTGCCGTTGTATTTTCTGATGTACGGCAGCGCCTGAGCCAGCACCTCGGCGCGCTCGGCGTTCGAAAAAAATTCGTTCATTCCGTATTACCCCCGTCAGGTGCGGTAGTCTCCGTTTATCTTTACGTAATCGTAGGTCAGATCGCAGCCCCACGCGGTCGCCGCGAATTCGCCGTCGTTGAGGCAGACGATGATATCGATCTCTTTTTCAAGAAGGATCTTTTTCGCCTCTTCCTCCGAAAAATCGACTCCGGATCCTCTCTCGCACACCTTTATCTTTCCGGCGGCGCTCTTAAAATATATATCGATTTTTCCGACGTCGACGCCCGCTCCGCTGTAACCGACGGCGCAAATCACTCTGCCCCAGTTTGCGTCGGCGCCGAACATTGCCGCCTTGGTCAGACTCGAGCAGATAACGCTTTTGGCGGCGATCTTTGCCGTCGCCTCGTCGCGGGCTCCGCTGACGGTGCATTCGAGCAGCTTTGTGGCTCCCTCTCCGTCACCCGCGATCATGCGGCAGAGAGAAACGGTCACCGTGTTGAGCGCCTTCATAAAGGAGGAAAAATCCTCGCCTTCCGAGCTTATCGTCGCGTTGCCCGCCATACCGTTGGCAAGAACGGTAACCATATCGTTGGTGGAGGTGTCGCCGTCGACGCTCAGCATATTGAATGTTTCCTTCACGTCGCACGACAGCGCCCTACGGAGCATTTCAGGCGTAATTGAAACGTCGGTCGTGATGAATACCAGCATGGTCGCCATATTCGGATGGATCATGCCGCTTCCCTTTGCGATGCCTCCGATCGTGCACTCTTTTCCGCCGGCGCAAAAACGCACGGCGATCTCCTTGACGGCGGTGTCGGTCGTCATTATCCCCTCTGCAGCGTCCCGGCTGCCGTCCCGGGATAGACCGGCGACGAGAGCAGGGATTCCTTCGGCTATCGGAGTGATATCGAGCGGCTGACCGATGACACCGGTGGAGGCGACCACGATTTCATCCGGGTCGATACCGAGAGCGGCTGCCGCCTTCCTGCAGGTCTGCTCGGCAATTTCGATACCGTTCGCGTTGCAGGTGTTGGCGTTTCCGCTGTTGCAGATAACCGCCCTGGCGCGTCCGTTCTCAAGATGCCTTTTCGTGACGGTAAGCGGCGCTCCCTTTACCAGGTTCGTCGTATATACGGCGGCGGCGGATGCCTCGGTCTCGCTGAATATCAGAGAAAGATCTTTTTTCGACCTGTTTTTGCGGATTCCGCAGTGTATTCCGTTTGCCTTGAATCCTTTTGCGGCGCATACGCCGCCCGGAACGAGTTCCATTTCGTCAGTCCTCCTCAAGTACGAGCCCGGTCTCTTCCGGGATCGATAACGCTATGTTCATATTCTGCACCGCCGCTCCGCAGGCGCCCTTGCCCAGGTTGTCGAAGCGGGCGACGAGGGTCATTCTTTCGTCGTTTCCGAAAACCGATATCTCCATATCGTCGCGCCCCGAAAAACCTCCGGCGCCGAGGAAACCGTTTTCCGACGGATCTTCGGCGAATCTGACGATCCGCCCGGTATAAACCGACCTGTATATCGCCTTTATTTCTTCCGGCCCGCACTTTGCGGTTTTCCTGCCCAGCGGCACCGTTACCTGCATTCCCGAGTAAAACGGCGCGACGACCGGGCAGAAAACGGGAGGACGGCGAAGTCCGCAGATCTTCGCCATTTCCGGCAGATGCTTGTGGTTCTGGGAAAGGGCGTACGTCGAAGGTGCGCGCAGCCGCTCCGCGTTCGCCGGATCCTCGTAATCGGCTATCATCTTTTTTCCTCCGCCGGAATATCCGGTCAGCGAAAAACAGGAAAGGCATGAGTCGGCGGACAGTGCGCCGGCCGCGACGAGAGGAGCGACGAGCGCGATAAAACCGCTGGCGTGGCATCCGGGATTCGCGATCCTTTTCGATGCCGCTATCCTGCCACGAAGATTACCGATCTCGGGAAAACCGTAGGTCCAGCCATCGCTTACCCGGTGAGCGGTCGACGTGTCGATGATAACGGTGTCGACATCGCCAGCCAGTGCGGCGGATTCTCTCGCAGCTTCGTCGGGCAGGCAGAAGAAGGTGACGTCGCTTTCACAGATGGCCTGCCTGCGCGCCGCCGGATCCTTTCTCTCGGACTGGTCGAGGGTTATCAGCGAAACGTCTTTCCGCCCCGACAGTCTTTCTCTTATACAGAGCCCGGTGGT
>CACZSP010000205.1 GCA_902783905.1 uncultured Ruminococcus sp. | reverse complement strand
TTTTGCGCATAGAAGCACGTGTCATGAACGTTTGGGAATCAACCGACTGGACAAAACACATTCCGTCTCAAAGTCGATCGTGAATTCGATTAAAATGTGAAAAAAACGTTGACAAAGATTTGAAAAGTGCATGCGTTTCATTTTTCAAATGGTTGAGAACAGAGTATTCCTTTCCAATAAGAATACCCGTTTATCTTAAAAAAACAACGTCGCTGAAGGCGGCGGACGGTGATTCTGTTAAAGGGATTTTTTTTGAACCTGTCGAATATTCGGTGGAACCGTATATAAAAATCGCTGCAGGCGACTATTGCAATTTGAAAAACAAATGGGGTCGCGACGATGCGATCGCAACGATTCTGACTTGTATCGCACACGAATTGACACATTATTTCCAATGGATAAATAACGTACCGGTCTCAGACGACAAGCGGGAAAGGCAGGCATATTATTTTGCCAAAAAAATACTGGCACAATACTCGTCTGCGCGACTCCACCCCTAGCCGTTTTTGCGGTATGTATATTCACCCGTTTTCACATAAAAAGGCTGCCCGGTCGCCTGACTCACTGATTCAGGTTTCCGGGCAGCCCCTATATTTTTTTATGATCTTTCACCCCACCGGGAAGATGCTTCCCCCGATGAATTCGCGGATCAGGCTGTTGCGGGGAACGTCCTCGCAGGAGAGCCCGAGGAAATATTCGAGAAACTTGAGCAGTCTTTTCGCCTCGACGTATTCCGGAGAATCCTCCGGCACCGAAAACAAAAGAGGCTCCGCAAAGGTCTTGAGGACGGCAAGTTCGTACAGCGACGCCGAGTTGAACATGACGTCAGCGTCCTCCTGGAAGGGGAAGATGTGCTTCTCCTCACCGTGTCTGACCGACTGCCACCTTGAAATCGTCTCGACGGCGCAGAATCCCCGGGTGCGGGCGTCGCGGACCATCCGCCTTATCTCTCTGTTGTCGGTCGTCGGTATACGGTTGTGCTCGTCGATATTGAGAGAGGTCACGGCGCTTATGTAAATCTTGAATTTGTCCTTCGGATCGATGGCGTAGGACATGCGGTCGTTCAGTCCGTGGATCCCTTCGATAACGAGTACCTCCCCTTCACTGATCGAGGTGGAGGCGTCTGCAAAACCGGGGGCTCCGGCTTTGAAATCGAAAACGGGAAGGGTGACCGCTTTTCCGGCGAGAAGATCGGTCATATTGCGGTTGAACAGTTCAACGTCAAGCGCCTCGAGACATTCGAAATCGTATTCCCCGTTTTCGTCGAGAGGCGTTTTTTCCCTGGCGACGTAATAATTGTCCAGGGCGATCGGACGAGCCTTTATCCCGACGTTGCCGAGCTGAACGGCAAGGCGGTGCGAAAAGGAGGTCTTTCCGGAGGAGGATGGCCCCGCGATCATAACGATCCGGCGATTCTCCTCTTTTATCCTTCGCGCGATCTCGCCGATGCGGTGCTCCTGGTACGCCTCGGATGCGAGAATTATATCTCTTCCCCGACCTTCGGTTATAGCGTCGTTGAGATCGGCGACGGTGCTGATCCCGATGTTTTCTCCCCACAGTTCGGTATCCTTCATCGTGGCGAAAAGCTTCAGCGGGACCGGGACCCCGCGCAGCACGCCGGGTGACGAACGGTGCGGCAGTTCGAGCTGTACTCCGCCCGGAAGTTTTTTCAGATCGAATACCTTGACGTAGGAGGCGTCGGGCGGCATATACCCGTAATAATAGTCGAAATAATTGCCGAATTTGTAAATATTGGTCGTCGACGTGCGCCGGTAGTGGAAAAGACGCTCCTTGTCGGTCATTCCGTGCCGGGCGAAGATCGCCTTCGCCTCGTCGGTCCTGATCTTGAACTTCTCGAAGGGCTCTTTCTTTTCCGCATACCTTCGCATTACCGATTTTATTTCTTCAAGCGAAGCGTCGTCAATTTCGCCGTTGCCGGGAGCCAGGCGAAGGGTGAAAAACAGTCCGTCTCCGAGGGCGTATTCGAGCTTCAGATAAGATATTCTCTTCCCGAGCACGCGTGCGGCGGCGCGGAGAAACATCATCGTCGCTCCGCGCTCGTAGGTTTTTTTGCCGTCGCGATCGGCGGTAGTTATGAAGGAGATCTCCTGCGGCTCCTCCTTCAGGAAAACGCTTTCCTCCGGCACCGTTTTGTTAAGTTCAATAAGCCGCTGCCCCACTTTCGCGAGAATGACCGGCGCCGGATAATCGGCTGCGACCTTTTCCGCGAAATCGGCATAGACGGTCCCCGGTTCGAGTTCGACCGGGCTTCCCTTATATATATATTTCATTTTTCCCGGGTCCTCCGGTTTGCAGGGTTCGGGTCATTCCCCGTCCTTTTCCCCGCCTACGATGCGGACGGCGATCCTCTCCTCGGGATCGTCGATTCCGTTATCGCTCAGCGCCGTGCTGCAATTTTCTATAAGAGCGAAATAAACGTCCCAGTAGTTTGCCGTTTCGCACCATGCGCGAACGGTAAAGATATAGGTGTCGTCGTCGACGGCGGTCAGACGCGCGAAGGGAGCGGGATCCGAAAGGACGCCCTCGGTGTTTCCGGCGGCCTCAAGCAGTACCTTCTTGACGAGCTCCTGGTCGATATCGTTGGTGATCTTGAAATTCTGATCGACCCTGCGCCTGTCCTCGGCGGTGAAGTTGGTGACCTTCGAATTCATCAGATCTCCGTTCGGGATGAGAACGAGCCTGTTGTCGATCGTCGTAAGACGCGTATAAAAAATGCTTATTTCCTTTACGAATCCTTCCGCGCCGTCCGATTCGACGTAGTCGCCGATCTTGAACGGGCGGAATATAAGAATCATCAGACCGCCGGCAAAATTTCCGAGCGCGCCCTGAAAAGCAAGTCCGATCGCCAGCCCGCAGGAGGCGAGAAGAGCGACGACGCTCGACATCGGAACTCCGAGAATCTCGATGATCGAAACGACGAGAATCAGATAAAGGACTATCTGAACCGTCTTGACTATCACCTTTTTCAGAAGATCGCCGGCCTTGCTTTTTTCGACCGCGCGTTTTACCGCCTTTTTGATCAGCTTGATGAGCAGAAGTCCGATGACGGCAACCGCTATCGCCAGCAGAATTTTGCCGCCGTAGGACGTCCCCATACCGATAAGAGTTTCGATAAACTGCTCCATTTTTTTACTTCCTTATTCGTTTTTGTCCGCGTCCGGATCCCTTGCGGGAAGATCTCCGAATCGCAGCTCCGACTCGAAACACGGCTCTCCCGACGCTTCGTTCAAAGCGAAAACAAAATGCGCCCCGTCCGCTTCGCGGTGCGAGACCGAAAGGACGTCTCCCCTTCTCGCCTCGTGCCTGAAATTGACGAGTATCTCGCTGCACCAGCGCGACAGGCCGTCAAATCCGGGAACCGAATCGCAGGCGACGTCGGCGTAAACACAGTTGTTCAGGTGGTTGTTCTCGTCAAGATCCGAAAGATTGACGGTCCGGCGCGCGACCTCCGCCGCGCCATCGGAAGGAAATCGCCGCGGAATATCGACGGTTTCATGTTCCCGGACGACCGTCCCGAAATCCACGGGAAAGTCCCGCGGACGGACTATCGACCTGGTGTCGTATCTTACGAGCACCCATTTGCTCGAGCAGATACCCGCCCTTTCGCCGCCGACCGACCACTCGAATCCGCGGTCGAAAACAAGCGGCCCGACGCCGTCGTTGTAGGTGGCGAGAGTCACCGTCTCCCCCTCGAAAACAGGCCGGAAAAAGCGCAGTCCGATCTGCGTCAGGACGAAAACGGTGTTGTGCGAACGCATGAACCGGTAGGTGCATCCGAGCCCGTCGCAGTCCTCCCGGGCGAGCTGCTGCATATACCGGAGAAGCGCCGCGGGCTTGAGCGTACTGTTCGGAAATACGTCGAAGCTCGCGACGCGGATCTCGGTCTGTTTCAAGCGTCAGTTGCCTTTCCCGGCAAGTCCGGTCGCCGCGATGAATCCCGAAATGGGCATCGTCTGAATTGTGATCTTCCCGGGGCCGGTGACGACGGTGTTGAAGAGTCCCTCTCCGCCGAGAAGCACGTTCTTCAGTCCTTTTACCGCCTCGACGCTGATCGAAACCGTCTCGTCGGCGAGAGCGAGATAGCCGGTGTCGAGAATCATCTTTTCGCCGGCGGCAAGATCGTATTCGACGGTCGCTCCGTCGATCTCGACGAATGCCGTTCCCTGTCCGCTGATCTTCTGCATGATGAAGCCCTCGCCTCCGAAAAGTGCTCCGCCGATCTTCTTCTGGAAGAATACGGACAGATCGACTCCTTCGGTGCTGGCAAGGAAAGCTCTCTTCTGAGCGATAACCGTTTTTCCGGGCGCGATATCCAGGGCTCTGATCGATCCGATAAAGCTCGATCCGAAGGCGATGAGTCCGGGACCTCCGACTGCGGTGTAAACGTTGCGGAACATCGCCTCTCCCGAGAACATCCTGCCGAACGCCTTGCCGATTCCGCCGGCGTTGGTTTCCATTTTCATATTGGGCGACATCCAGACCATCGACCCTCTTTCGGTGATCATGCTTTCGCCGGCCTCAAGGTGGCATATAACGACGGGCATGGGTTCGCCTTTGATTTCGTAGCGCATACTGAATTCTCCTTTTCAAAGACGGAGCGTTTTGCTCCTTTTTATTCGCTTTATATTATAACACAATAATCCTTATTCATCAATAAAAACTTGACAACCCTTTTTCACTGTGCTAAAATATGATGAATTATTATGTTAACGAAGCGCAGGATCCGCGCGCGGATCTTTCAACGCTTCCTCAGAGGACAGGAATGAAAAAAAAGTCATCAGGGTTTTCAGGACTTGAACAACTCCTATCGGACGGAGGATTTCGGTGCTCCGCCTGCGGCAGATTCCACCCGGTCACGGTGAAAAAAGCTCTCATATCCGACGGCGCCCTTTCGCTCCTCCCGGGCGAGCTTGCTTCTCTCGGCGTGTCGAAGCCATACGTGCTTTCCGACCCCAACACGTTTGAAGCGGCCGGACGGCGGATCCTCGGGATCCTTGACGCAGCGGGCATTGAATACAAAAGCTACGTGCTGTCAAAAAAGCGTCCGGCTCCCGACGAGCGGACCCTCGGAGAGGCGGTAATGCGCTTCGGTCCCGACTGCGACTGCATAATCGGAGTCGGCGGAGGGGTGATAAACGACACCTGCAAGATGATGACGAATCTGACGCACCGGCCCTATATCTACTGCGCGACGGCGCCCTCGATGGACGGCTACGCCTCGACGTCGTCATCGATGGACGCTCTCGGACTCAAGACTTCGATCCCGTCGAATCCCGCCGGAACGATAATCGCCGACACTTCGGTCCTCGCCGACGCCCCTATGGAGATGATCCTTGCCGGTATCGGCGACATGGCGGCAAAATACGTCAGTCTCGTCGAATGGCGGATCGCCACCGTAATAACCGGAGAGTACTACTGCCCCGAAGTCGCGGACATGATGGCATCCTCTCTCCGCCGGGTCATTGAAAGCGCCCCCGCCGCGGTAAAGCGCGACCGTGCCGCTGTCGCCGCCACGGCCGAGGGACTGGTGCTTGCCGGACTTGCCATGACCTGCGCCGGAGTTTCGAGGCCGGCGTCCGGAATGGAACACTATATTTCCCACATACGCGACATGCGGGGCCTTTCCTTCGGCACCCGGACAGATCTGCACGGCATCCAGTGCGGATTTGCCGTACTGCCCTGTCTGAGAGCATATGAAAAACTGCGCCGCTTCACTCCCGACAGAAAGGAAGCCATCCGGGCGTTCGCAGCCTTCGATTACAGGGAGCACGCCGGGCAGCTGAGAGCGTTCGTCGGAGAAGGCGCCGAGGCCATGATCTCCCTCGAGGCGAAAGAGGGAAAATACGACCCCGAAAAACACCCGGCGCGGCTGGACCGGATAATCGCCGGATGGGACAGAATATGCGGATATATCGACACACTGCCGAAAGCGGCGGATTATGAAGCGTTCTGCCGTTCGATCGGCTTCCCGACGACGCCGGAGGAACTGGGAATGACGGAAGACGAGCTGGTATCCTGCTTCGATCTGGCAGGCGACGTCAGGGACAAGTACGTTCTCTCACGCCTGTGCAGGGACACCGGTCTCGTTAAGACCCGCGACGATATATATTCACTCATCGCGCCGTGACCATTCCGCGGCAGATATAACCGACAATCACAAGAAAGAAGAAAGATAAATGATCATCGTATTAAAACCCGACACACAAAAACCGCAGAAGGAAAAACTGATCGACTGGCTCAAGGACATGGGCCTCGGCGTTCATATTTCCGACGGAGCATACCAGACGGTCCTCGGACTGATCGGAGACACCTCCGAGGTCGATATGGACCTCATCGCCAGTCTCGACATAGTCGATTCGGTAAAGAGAGTCAGCGAACAGTTCAAGTGCTGCAACCGCAAATTTCACCCCGACGACACCGTCGTCGACGTCGGCGGCGTAAAGATCGGCGGGGGGAACTTCTGCATGATAGCCGGTCCCTGCTCGGTCGAAAGCGAGGAGCAGATCATCGGCATAGCAAAAGCGGTCAAAGCCGCCGGAGCCAATCTGCTCCGGGGCGGCGCCTTCAAGCCGCGTACCTCGCCCTACGATTTCGCGGGCCTTAAGGCCGCCGGGCTGGAGCTGCTGAAGCTCGCCCGGCAGGAGACGGGGCTGCCCATCGTGACCGAGCTCATGAACATCATGGATTTGGATTTGTTCGCGGACGTGGATGTGATCCAGGTTGGGGCGCGCAACATGCAGAACTTCGACCTTCTGCGCGAGTTGGGGAAGTTAGATAAGCCAGTGTTGCTCAAGCGCGGCCTGGCAAACACCCTCAAGG
>CACZSP010000204.1 GCA_902783905.1 uncultured Ruminococcus sp. | reverse complement strand
GAGAATAATCTTTCCGGCGTTCATCATGATCAGCCGGTCGCCGTATTTTATGGCGTCCTTCATATTGTGCGTGATCATCAGGGTGGTGATCTCCTGCGAGCGCACGATCTCTTCGGTCAGCTCCATAACGCGGGCTGCCGTCTTCGGATCGAGGGCGGCGGTATGCTCGTCGAGCAGAAGAATCTTCGGCTTTCGCAGCGTCGCCATCAGAAGCGTCAGCGCCTGACGCTGACCGCCCGATAGAGTACCCACGCGGGCCGTCAGCCGGTCTTCGAGTCCGAGCCCCAGGGAGGAAAGCCGTTCTTTGAAAGCCGCGCGCTCGCTTTTGCGTATACCGGGAGCGAGCGTCCTTTTTTTGCCGCGACGCGCCGCCAGGGCGAGGTTTTCTTCGATCTGCATACCTGCGCAGGTCCCCTGCATCGGATCCTGATATACCCTCCCCAGGTAGGCGGCTCGCTTGTGCTCCGGAAGGCGGGTGACGTCGATTCCGTCGATCAGGATCTTTCCTCCGTCGGTCAGCCAGGTGCCGCAGACCGCGTTGAGCAGCGTGCTCTTCCCCGCTCCGTTGCCGCCGATGACCGAAACGAACTCTCCGTCGGCAATCTTCAGCGAAAGCCGATCGAGTGCGGTGCGCACGTCGGGCGTGCCCTTGTTGAATATCTTGGTAACTTCGACGAGCTCAAGCATTTTTCCCCGCCTCCTTTTTCCTTTCGGCTATTTTTTTCGAAAGATAAGGAACACCGAGGAAGGCCGCGACGACTACCGCCGAGAACATCTTGAGAAAATCGGTGTCAAGGCCGACGAAGATGGTTATCTGGTATACGAGATAGTAGATCACGGCTCCGACGGCGACGCCGGAAAGCTTCAGCGCGAAGTTTGAACCGATATGCTTCACAACGGCTCCGCCTATGACTACGGCGGCCAGACCGATAACCACGGCTCCTCTGCCCATATTGATATCGGTATATCCCTGATACTGGCAGAGCATTGCGCCCGAAAGAGCGACGATGCCGTTGCTCAGAGACAGCCCTATTATCTTCATCACCCCGGTGTTTATCCCCTGCGCGCGGCTCATGGCGGCGTTGTTTCCGGTGGCTCGCACGGCGGCTCCGAGCTCGGTGCCGAAAAAGAGATAAAGCAGCCCTATAAGGACGGCGCAAAAAGCGAGCAGGACAAAGATCGCCCCGGTGTTGTCAAGCTGAGTCAGAAGAACGGGATTGTTTCTTGACGAAAGCGAAAGGTTCGCGCGCCCCAGAATTTTGAGATTGACCGACCAGAGCGCCATCTGGGTCAGGATACCCGACAGTATATCGGGTATCCCGAGGCAAATATGTATCAGTCCGGTCACAAGTCCGGCGCAGAGCCCGGCGGCAAAGGCGCAAAGTACGGCGATCCAGGGAGATACCCCGGCAAGTATCAGCACGGTACATACCGCCGCGCCGGTGCACAGACTGCCGTCGACGGTAAGATCGGCGATCCCGAGGATCTTGTACGTTATATAAACCCCTATCGCCATCAGTCCCCAGACGAGTCCCTGAGCGGCGGCTCCGGGGAGAGATCCCAACAGTTCAAGCATAACGGTATTAGCTTTCTCTTATTTCAGTTCTTCGTATCCGGCGGGAACGGTCAAACCGAGCTCGTCGCACATCGCCTTCGAATACTGCTTGGTGGCGGTGGTGTATTCAACCGGCATTTTGGAAATATCCGCCTCGCCCTTGAGGATCTTCGCGGCCATCTTGCCGGTCGTTACGCCGAGATCGTAATAGCTGATCGAAAGGGTGGCGACTCCGCATCCCTTGCATATTCCGGCTTCGCCGGCGATGACCGGAGTCTTGGTGTTCTTCACGATATTGCCGATCGTTTCGACGCAGGTCGCTGCGGTGTTGTCGGTCGGTATGTAAAGAACGTCGCATTCGGAGCAGGCTTTCGTCGTTACGGCAGCCACGTCGTTTGAATCGGCGAAGGAATAGAGGACCGCTTCGATATTATCGGCGCGCAGATACTCGCTCACCTTGTTGACCTGGTAGATCGAATTGGCCTCCGCCGAGCAGTAGAGAAGTCCGACCTTCTTCGCTTCCGGGAACCATTCCTTAACCATTGCCGCCTGCTGATCGAGAGGAGCAAGGTCGGAGGTGCCCGATACGTTTCCGCCGACGGTTCCGTTGAAGTTTTCGAGCCCGAGAGCGGTGCCGTATTCGGTGATAGACGTGCCGAGGATCGGGATGGTCTCGGTGGCGTTGTAGGCGGCCTGAAGTGCGGGAGTGGCGTTGGCCATGATCAGGTCGTACTTTTTGGAGACGAAGGAGTTGATCTGCGTCACGCAGACGTTGGATTCGCCCGCGGCGTTCTGAACGTCGAAGGTGACGGCGTCGCCGAGTTCCTCTCTGAGCGCGTCCTGGAATCCCTGCGTCGCCGCGTCAAGCGCAACGTGCGGCGCAAGCTGGCAGATACCGACGGTATAGGTCGTCTTTTTTCCGCAGGAATTCATCCCGGCGATCACGGGCAGCAAAAGAACCGCCGCAAGGACGAGAGCAATGGTTTTCTTTTTCATTTTATAGGTTCCCCCTGATAAATAATTTTGCTGTGTTATAAGATAATAAAACGCCGTACGGACTTGCTTGTCCGTACGGCGTTTTATTACCGGAAATCCTCCGGTTACCGTTCAGGCATCACAAATCACTTTCACCTTTCAGCAAAAAAGTAAAAGTAATAAAAGTATGCGAATGAACGGCAGGAATTCGTCATTTTCTTCGCCTGATTTCTCAAGAATGGAATAATTATACCACTTCCGGAGCGATCTGTCAATAAAAAACTGAAAAAATTCGAAAAAAGCGATATTATCTGATTGTAGACGGGATAAGCGACGCGAAGGAAGACGGATCCGAATCACTTCCGTTTCCGATTCCGAAAGCTGAAAGCGCAAGCACTATCTGGGACAGTCCGTAGCCGGATTCCGGGTCGTCGGAAAAAATATCGCGGCACTCAAGATCCTTCTGATCATCGTCAAATCCGGTATCGAAGGATTCGAGCGTAAACGTCAGTTTGCCCGACTGCCCTCCCAGGGCAGACGCAAGGCCGCCGAGTCCCGGTATGGAAGCCGACTCGAACACGATCTTTTTACCGCCCTCTGATGAAGTGAAGGACACCGCCTCGCTGCCGTTGATATACAGTCCCCATCTGAAAACGTCGCCTTCGGTGCGGGTCTCGTCGGAAGTCTTCTTTATTTCCACGCATCCGTACGTCCCCTTTTCGCCGGAGCCGATGAAGCTGATCCTGGCGATATCGTTTCCGTCCTCGGTTCTGCGGTCGAACACCAGAACGGGCGTCACGGCGCCGTCCTCGCTTTCCCTGACGCCGAAGGTGGCGCCGAGAAGAAGCTTCGTTTCGTGATCGACGACAAGTACCGCCTCGGCGGCGCTCTCCGAACCCTCGGCTGACGCGAGTTTTTCTTTGATCTGAGCGATCGCCTTTTCGGCTTCTTCAGGAAGTCCCGCAAGCTTTTCCTTTATTTCGTCCGGGACCGAATCGGGAACGGTAAAAGCGTCTTCTCCGGATACAGCGTCGGATGCGCGGTCGACGGCGTCGTTCAGAAGTTCTTTAACAAGTTCGCAGGAAAGGGTGAGTGTGATTACGTCGCCGGTTGCGGTTACGTCATTCGCCGGAGCGCCTTCGCGGACGCCGCCTTCGATGAGAACGACCGTCTTCCCTTCCTCGACGGCGGCGAATCTGCCGTCGGAGAGAATCTTCTCGCGGATCGCGGACGCCTTTTCGGATATCTTTTCTCCGATTTTAAAATCGTCGAAAGCCGAAACTATCTTTTCTTTCTGTTCGTCACTGATCTCAAAGCCGGAAAGTCCGTCCGCCGGAAGCTCCTTCGAAAGCTTTTCGCGCAGATCCGAAACGTTGACGTAATACGCGCCGTCCAGTATGTTCGAGGTGAGAACGATGCGGCCGTCGGGAACGATATAGATTCCGATAGACGTGAACGCCGAACCGAATCCGATCTTCGCCGTGAGTTTTTTATATCCCGCGCCGCTGTCCGACGGAAGCGAAACGGCGGACAGGAGCGGCTTTTCGTCAGCCGACAGCGGAACTATCTGACCGAAGAGTTCACGCGCCTTGGCTTCTTCGGCGGCAGCTGCCGCGGCGGCAGCTTCGTCATTCTTTTTTCCGCAGGACGCCAGCGCCGACAAAACGAGGACGGCGGCAAGAACAAGGGCGGCAAATCTGATTTTTTTCATCTTATTTCCTCTCTTCCTTCTCTTTTGAGTCTGAAATCGACCGACCGGCGCAGATAGCCGAGATATTCTTCGTCGCTGCACATCGCCTTGCCTTCCGCGTCGGAAAGCTTGGCGACCGGTCTGCCGTTTACGTACTGGAGTTTGATTACGATATTAAGCGGGGCTTCGCACGTGTCGTTGGACACGTAGGTCCCGATACCAAAGCTGACTTTCGTCCTGTCCCGGAAATGTTCCCAGAGTTTCTGCGCGCGGTCGAAATCCAGACTGTCGCTGAACAGAAGCAGCTTGGTCTTCGGATCGATACCGTATTTTTCGTAGTGCGAGATGATCTTCTCGCCCCAGAGATAGGGGTCTCCGCTGTCGTGGCGGACGCCCGTGTAGTTGTTCGAATTCGCCCTGTCGAAATCGAGAAGGAACAGATCGGTGGTGACGGTGTCGGTCAGCGCCGTTCCGTTGTCCCCCCTGTACTCGTCGTACCAGTCGGCAAGCGCGAAATGATTCGTATACGCCAGCGGGATCGAATCGATCCCCTGGTACATCTGTACGAATTCGTGAGCGTAAGTTCCTATGGGAGTAAGATTGTATTTTTTTGCAAGATAAACGTTCGAAGTACCGACCATATTGCGGTTTATCAGCTCGGTCGCCATCCGTCTCACGACCTCGTCCTCCCACTCGGCGGAAAGACGGCGGCGGCAGCCGAACTCGGCAAACGAAAAGGTGTATCGTCCGCTGTTAAAAGCGTCGATCTTGGCGTCAAGGCGTTCCCGGGCGCTTTTTCTCAGGATCTCGTAATCGTATTTCATCCTGAAATAGACTTCGTTGATTATCTCGAGCAGATATATCTCGAACTGCATAGCCGAGAACAGCGGCCCGCGCACTGTCACTTTAAGTTCGCCGCCGTCGAGCGAGATATCAACGTAATCGCGGATCGGATGCCACAGGCGCATGAACTCCACGTAGTCGTCCTTTATGAACCTGATGCTTCGCAGATAGTCCAGTTCGTCTTCCGAAAACCGGAGAGCGCAGAGAGCGTCGGTCTGCTCCTCTATCTCCTTTTTCATCTCTTCGGTGAAGACGACTCCCGCGTTTCTGCATCTGAAGCGGTATTCTCCCGTGAGATTGGTATGCTTGTGGAAGATGACCTGGTTCATATTGAATTTATAAAGGTCGGTGTCGAGCAGAGAACGGACCATCGGTGCGTATATCATATCGCGTCCTCCGTCCGGATCACGTCTATCTGACACATTTTCATAGTCGCAAGCGCCGACGCGTGGCTTTCGGGCGTAACTCCGGCGCATGCGTCTGAAACGACGGCAACGTCGGCTTCGGGAAACGCCGCTTTGACGAGCATCGCGTTGGAAACGATGCAGATATCGGTGCACAGTCCGCAGAAAACGATTCTTTTGCTCTTTTTTTTGCCTATCAACCCGGGAAGATCCACCGAACCGAAGGTGTATTTGTCGATGAAACGCACCGAGCGGCCGGGATGATCGCGTTTGTAATCATCAAGCGCGCGTGCGATCTCGGGACGAAGCCTGTGCCCCTCCGTCCCGCGGATGCAGTGCGGGACCGGCAGATACCTTCCCTCCCTGCTCTGCGGATAACTGTCCGCAAAATGCGTGTCTCTCGTCGCGATTATATCCCCGGTCCAGCCGCGTATCAGTTTCTCCGCCGCGGGAACGATACTTACCGCCTCGGGAGTACCGAGAGCGCCGTCGATGAAATCGTTCTGCATATCGACGACGACGAGCATGTTTTTCAATGCCGAAACCTCCTCACTCTGAAATAAAGCACTTTTCTCTGATAAAATACGACGCTGGGCGCGGAACCGGAAGCGAAAGGCCGTAAAGCGCGTCCGAACGCGTCTGCAGAAGAAACTGCCGCTCCGCCCCGGCGCCGGACGGGATGTCCTTCTTTTTTGTCACGATCCCGAGACCGCTCCCGCGCATCTCTCCGACCGTCCGCCTCCCCTCGGGTCCGGCGGCAAGAAGCCTCGAATAGGCGGGAAGCGTCTTAAGGTCCTCGCGCGTCACGCCGAGCATCCCGAACCAGGCGGCGCGGCGCAGTCTTGCCGAGGTGTATTTTTTCGTTGCAGCCGCCGCCTGCATTTCGTCGAATCCGGCGGATTCCGAGGCCGCTCGGCAAAGTCTTCCGGCGACTCCGCCTCCGCATTCGGCACACCCCGAAACGACCGACGGGTCCGCGGTTCTCCAGAACGCGACGGCCGCGTCCGACAGTTTTTCCGCGTAGGCGGGAAAACTTCCTTCGCTTTTCGCTCTCCGTATAACGTCAAGCACGGAGGCGGGAAGTCCATCCGGCTCGCCGCCCGACAGGAATGCGCGCCTTATCGCGCCCGACGACGGAAAATCTCCGTCAGCACGGTCGGACAGATGCCCGTCTCCCGTCCGCTTTACCGGAACAAATCCGATATCGGCAGACATCCGCCTTGCGGCTCTTATATATTCCACGGCAAGTATATCGTTCGGTCCGAGACGAGGATAGATCTCCGCCGTCCCCGCCGAAGGATCCGGGGCTGGGTTCGGCAACCGGTCGGCTTCGGCGAGAAGAAACCCGGTGTCGCCGCTTTCCGAGCCGAATGCGATCGAATCGCATCCTGCGCGGGAAAGGATGAACACTCCGGCGCGCGCGAAGTTTTCGGCGCTTGACGCCGACCAGGGAAACGGAAGCTCGAGAACGGCGTCGGCTCCGCATAATACCGCGCATTCGGCGCGCTTATGCGCCGGCAGGATCGCCGGCTCACCACGCTGCACCCAGTTTCCCGACATCACGCAGACGACGCGCGCCCCGCTTTTTTTCAGCCTGTCGATCAGAAACCGGTGCCCGTTGTGGAAGGGATTGAATTCGGCGACGATTCCGACGGTCATCATTTCTTTTTAAGCTCCTCAAGCAGCCCCACGGTGTCGTCTCCGATTTCCTCCCTGCCTCCCGAGTATCTCGCCTTCGCGTAAACGTCGAAAAGGAGGTGCTCGTTTCCTTCCGAAGCGAGCTTCCGGTCGAGATCGAACGGGGTCATATCCGGCTTCATTCTGAAACCTTCCTTGATCCTTCCGATCATATAATCTATGAAAATGTATCTGACCCGTTCGGCGTTGGATTCCTGATCCTGCCAGTAGAGGGGATTGTAAAGCTTCGTTTTTTTCTTCTTTCCTCTGCGGCGCTCCCGGAAAACGAAGTCCCTTTCGTCGTCTCCGTACCCGCGCATCCTGTCGAGTCCCAGAGCGTGAACTATTTTTTTTCCGAGCCGCGACATGCGCTCGCCGATCCTGTCGGTTATCTTCCTCAGGAATTTCGTGATCTTTTCGGTCGTTCTCCGGTCGAACATGCGACGCAGCGAGCGGTATCCGAGAAGCAGCGACCCGGCAAACAGGAAAAACGAAGGTATCTGTACCGAATAGACTCCGAGGGAAGACGAAAAGGCGACGGCGGAAGAAGTCAAAACAAACGCGTAAAAAACGGTAAGCAGCACTCTCGGTATCGAAAAACCCGAGCTGTACGCCAGATACCGGTATACTTTTTTAATTGCTTTGATCATTGCTCAGTCCGCCCATTCCTCGTCGGAGGAATTGAGAATTATGTTCCGCACGCTGTTTCCCATTCGGGAAAGAGTGGCGAGCAGCTCGTCCGTCCTTCCCGACGGACAAAGCGATATCGAAACGATCTCGCAGTCACGTGTGCCTTCCTCGATCGCCTCCGAAAGAAGCATCGGATATGACGCGCCGTCCTCGAAAAACAGTTCGGCCATGGCCCGGAAGATCGAGAGCATGTGCTCCTGCCCGCCGGCGGGAGGAAATCTCAGCGCCATCGCTCCGTCCGACTGACGGCAGTTGCAGAAGAATCCGGCGGAAAAACCGCCGTAGATCGCCTCCCGGATGAGAGCGGACGCGTACGACAGCCCGACTTCAAGCCGCCTTGAATAAACGATTCCGTCGATCCCGCTGTCGCGTTCGAGGTGAAAATCCATAAAGACGAGAAGGCGTCGGTCGGCGCAGAAATCACGGGCGTTGACCTTGAGCGGCACCGACGACGTTCCGGCAAACCATGTCCTGGCGCTCGCCTTGAAGTTGATCGACGAAACGCTGTCGCCGAACCGGTAGTCGCGCACTCCGGCAATGGAAAACGGATCGGAGAAAAGATGCCTTGCGCTTCTTTCGTCTCCCTGCATCCTTCCGGCCGCCTCGATCACCGCCGAAACCGGCACGGGACGCGGAAAAACGTGTATCGACGCCGGGCTCTCAAACCAGTATTCGCCGATCCTCGTGGGCGATGAGGCGCTCTGGAGAGCATAAAAGCCGCGTTTTCTGCACTCTATCCTGTGACGGCGTCTGATCCTCATATAAGGCCAAAGGGAAAACCTCTCGGTCATATACTGCATGCCGTCTTTTTTCGGCGGCTCGAATCCGCTGATCCGCAGCTCGTTGAAAAGATACGCCTCGACGGTGACTCCGAACATCGGGAAAAACCGTCTGTTCGTCACCGTTTCGTGAAGCTCTGTCATCTCGCCGGCGTAAACGCCGGGATCGGCAAATTTTCGTTCGAACGTAAGGTTGGGAAGGCGCCTGTCACGCATTCGGCGGTAGACCGATCTGAGGATGAAAAAGGCTGCGACGGCCAGAAGGGCCGCGAGAACGAAAGGCGCCGCCGGAGAGACCAGGAAGGTGAATATTCCTTCGATCACGCGGGTGAAAAATTTTCCGATCGATTCGAAGAAGCCCATCAGATTTCGGAGAAGACCGCCTCTGTCGGCACTCTTACCGACGCCAGCACGTCTTCCGTGACGTTTCTGACCGCGTCGGTCTTGATCCTTGCCGCCGATTCCAGCAGTATTCTGTGATCGAGAACCGGATGCGCGGCGCGTTTGATGTCGTCGGGAAGCACGTATCCTCTTCCCGAAAGCGCGGCGAATCCCTTGGAGGCACGGAGCAGCGCGAGCGCGCCGCGCGGGCTGACTCCGAGGGTCACGTGCGGATATTTCCGCGTCGCCTCGCATATTTCGGTTATGTATCCCATAAGCTCACGGCAGACGTATACCGACGGCAGGGCGGCGATCGCCTCCCGGAGCTCGTCTCCGCTTACCGCCGGTTCGAGGGTGTCGAGCGGGCTCGCCTTGTCGAATCTGGCGAGTATCTCGACGCTTTCCTCCCGCGTCGGATAGTCCATGCTGTCCTTCATCAGGAAACGGTCGAGCTGCGCCTCGGGTAGCGGGAAGGTACCCAGCGTTTCGACCGGGTTCTGAGTCGCGACCACCATAAAGGGAGATTTCAGCCGGTAGGTCTTTCCGTCAACCGTCGCCTGGAACTCCTCCATGCATTCAAGCAGACCCGACTGGGTCTTGGGAGTCGCGCGGTTTATCTCGTCGGCGAGAAGTATGTTGGTGAAAACAGGTCCCGGAACGAACTCGAACTCGGATTTCTTTATGTTGAAAAAGTTGATGCCGGTGATATCCGACGGAAGCAGGTCGGGAGTAAACTGTATGCGGCCGAACTCGCAGCCGACAGACGCGGCGAGCGACTTGATGAGCATGGTCTTCCCGGTTCCGGGAACGTCCTCGAGAAGCATGTGCCCTCCGCAGAGGAGCGATACGATGAGACGGTCGACCGTCTCGGATTTTCCGACTATTACTTTCCCTATGTTCTCTTTTATCCTCGAGGCGACCGAGGTAATTATTTCGCCTGAAGCCATTGACTGATCCTCATTTTCTGATTTTTACGAGCTTTTCGCACCCCTCGGCAAGCGCCGCGGCAAGTGCGTCGATTTCTTTTTCGGTATTACGCGCGGAGAGACTGACCCTGACCGTGCAGTCGGCGTCCGCGGGAGAAAGGCCGAATGCAAGCAGCGATCCGCTCAGACGTCTGTTTTTCGACGAACAGGCGGAACCCGCGGAGACGCAAATCCCCTTCGCCGACAGAAATCCCAGCATCACCTGACTTTTGATCCCCGGAAGCGTTACGCTGACGATATACGGAACTCCTTTTTCGGGGGCGTTTATCCTGCATCCCGCGGCGGTTATCCTTTCCCTCGCGTAAAGGCCGAGCCGCGAGAGGGCGCCGGGATCGGCCGCGATTTGTTCTTTTGTCTCGCGAACCGCCGCTGCGAATCCCGCGGCGTAAAGGGTGTTTGAAGTGCCGGATCGAAGTCCGTACTCCTGTCCGCCGCCGTATATCACCGGAGTAAGAGCTTTTCTCGTGAAAACGCTTTCCGAGACGAAAAGAGCTCCGATGCCCTTGGGCCCTCCGATCTTATGGGCGCTGACCGATATCATATCCGCGGATCCGAACGGGAGCTTTTCCCTCATAAAACCCTGGACGGCGTCGCAATGGACGAGAGTCCCGGGCGACAGTTCCCGGACGGCGGCGGCTGCCGAAGCGACGTCGTAAAGCGCTCCCGTTTCGTTGTTGACAAGCATCAGCGAGACCAGCGCGGCTCCTCCGGAAAGCGCCCGGCGCAGTTCGTCGAGATCAAGTTTTCCTCCGCGCGTGGGGATCCTGACGGTTTCGAAACCCTCTTTTTCCGCGCGTTCGGCGCAGGCGGAAACCGACGGATGTTCGGAATCGGTTATTATCACCTTTTTTGAAGGAAAATGCTTCCCGCTGCGCAGCGTACCGAGCAGCGCGAGGTTGTTCGCCTCGCTGCCCGAACCGCAGAAAACAAGCCGGTAATCTCTCCCCGCGCCAGCGCAGTCAAGAATATCCGCCCTGGCCCGTTCGAGAAGCGCAAACGCCTCGGCTCCCGCGGCGTGTACCGACGCCGGATTGGCAAAAACTCCGACGGCGTCTCTCATCGCTTCGACGGCCGCTCCGCAAAGAGGGGTAGAGGCGCTGTTGTCAAGATAAATAAGACCCATAAACGTTATTTGAAGGAAACGTTTTCCGCGATCATGTCGAGATCCTCGAGGTGGCTCTCGAAAAGCTCCGACGTTGCGGTGTACGTCAGAACGTAAAAGCTGTGTGAGTTAATCGTTACGTACTGGCGGAAGCGGTATTCGGTTCCGTCGACCGTTGCGGAATATTCGAAGGACCTGGCCGTCTTTCCGCAAAGAACGGTATCCTTCTTTTCGGACAGTCCGGTAAAGCCCGGAAGCGCGCCCTTGAGCGATTCTTCCGCCTTCGCCTCGTACTCCTCGAGAGTCGTGCAGTCGCTGTCCATCACCATGGCGACGAAGCTGACGTTCGACTGATCGGTCGAAGAATAATACGCGGACGCCGTTCCCGACGAGGAATTGACCACCCACGCCTTGGGAACGTAAAAATTGAAGGAATCGGCGTCGGTCGACGCGGTGATCATGCCGTCCGGCACGTCGGTCTCGCCGCAGCCGAAAACCGAAAGAAGCATGGCGCAGACAAGCGCCGCAAAGATGATTTTTACCGTTTTATTCATTGTTTCGCATCCTTTCCGCAGACACCGACTCTGCCCGCGGCTCTGAGTATTCCGTATTTTCCGCTTTCGTAGGTCAGACCGCCCTGAATATATACCGTGTACGGATCGCGCAGCGGACCGTCCGCCGACAGCTCGACCGACGCGCCCTGCACGAAGCACCCGGCCGCCATAATCACTTCGTCCGAGTATCCAGGCATAGCCCAGGGAGCCGGAGCGACGAAGGAATCCACCGGCGACGCCGACTGTATTCCTCCGCACAGGGCGATCATTTTTTCTCTGTCACGGGTCACGACCGTCTGGATTATATCCGACCGGCGCTCCCGCCAGGACGGATAAACTTCGTATCCCAGCTTTTCAAAGACGTACGCCGCGAAATGAGCCGTTTTAAGCGCCTGAGCGACGGTGTGGGGAGCGTAAAACAGCCCCATAAACATATTTTTATTCTGACCGAGCGTCGCTCCGACCTCTCCTCCCGTCCCGACCGTCGTCAGCCGGTAGGAGGCAAGCTCGACCGCGCGGGGAGTTCCCGTAATATAACCTCCGGTCAGCGCGATGCCGCCTCCCGGGTTTTTGATCAGCGACCCGACGAGAAGATCCGACTCGGGCTCGCGCTCCTCGCAGAACTCCCCGTAGCAGTTGTCGGTGACGAGATAAACGTCGTTTCTTACCGAATGAACGGCGGAATAAAGCCCGCTTATCTCTTCGGCGGTCAGCGTCCGGCGGTTCATATAACCCTTCGAACGCTGTACGAACACGACTTTGACGCGCGGTTCGTTTTTTATTCTTGATAAAATCTCCGGTATATTCAGTTTTCCGTTTTCGAGAGGAATCTCTTCGTATCCGACGCCGAAATCCGCGAGACTTCCGTCCCCGTTTCCTCCGCCGATGCCTATTACGCCGTCAAGCGTATCGTACGGCTTGCCCGAAACCGACAGCATAACGTCCCCCGGGCGCAAAAGGCCGAAAAGGGCGGTCGACAAAGCGTGCGTGCCGTTTACGAAATTGTGTCTGACAAGCGACGCGCCCGTCCCGAAAACCCGGCTCCAGACGGCGTCCAGGACTTCTCTTCCCCGGTCGTCGTATCCGTAACCCGCCGTCCCGGCAAAGCAGCTGTCGCTGACGCGTTCCTCTCTGAAGGCGTCGAGCACCTTCGCCGTTACTTTTCCCGCCGTTTCGTCGATCGCCGAAAAAACCTCTCCGAGCGCGGCTTCCGCCTCGCGCCCGACCGAAATGATATCGCGTTCAGTCATTTATCTTTCCTTTTTTCTCCCAGAACCGTAAGATCCTTCCGTCGGCGTCGCCGATAAATTCGATCCCGCCTCCCGACACCGAAAGCATCTTTCTTTCTTCGAGCAGCCGGCGGCATCTGCGCGCCGTGCCCTCGGCGCCGTCGAATACCGGTATGCCTCCCGACGCCTGCCTGATCTGCTTCACGGCAAACCGGTAATGCGTGCATCCGAGCGCTATCCCGTCCGGACTGAGATCCGCGTAACCGGCGAAAAGCTTTTCAAAATATCCGGCGTCCGCCCTGTCCTCTTCGATAAGTTCGGAAAGTCCGGGACAGGGAACTCCGACAGCCTTTCCACCGTACTCACGGGAACGCCGTTCGAGGAGGGAGGTAAACCTTTCCTCCGACGTCGTTCTCGGCGTCGCCAGCACCAGAACGGTCCTGCATCCGGCTTCGAAAGCCGGCTTGACGGCAGGTTCAATGCCTATCACCGGAACGTCGGGAAAGCGTTCCCGCAGCAGTTCAACCGAGGCGGCGGTCGCCGTGTTGCAGGCGACGACGAGCGCCTTCGCGCCGAGAGACAGGAGCATTTCCGAGTTGGCAAGAGATATTTCGGCTATCCTCTCGTGAGTTTTTTCGCCGTACGGGGCGTTTGCCCTGTCTCCGAAATAGAGGAACCTTTCTCCGGGAAGTTCGCGGACCAGCGCCGAAAGGACGCTGAGACCTCCGACTCCCGAATCGAATACTCCGATCGGTGAATCCGGACTCATTTTCCGGCAAAGGCGACGGCAAGATCGGCGCATGCCGAAAGGTCGCGCAGATCGATAACTTCAACGCCGCTGTGGATATATCTTTCGGGGATCGAAACGGCTCCGGCAAGGACGCCTCCCCGGGACACCTGGACGGCTGCGGTATCGGTTCCTCCGGATACCAGTACCTCGTACTGGAACGGGATGCCGTTTTCCGTCGCGGCGGCGGCAAGCCTTTCGACGGTTCCGGCGTCGCATATCACCGACGAATCGCGGATCTTGACGGCGGCTCCGCCGCCGAGTTTTACCGCCATCGGCTTTGCACCGTGCGTGTCGCCGGTGCGCGTGACGTCGAATATCACCGCCACGTCGGGAGCGATTCCGAAAGCGGCGGGGCCGGCTCCGCGCAGGCCCACCTCCTCCTGAACCGAGAACACGAAATACACGTCGGCGGAAGGCCTTTTTTCCGACATACGCCTTGCGGCGTCGATCAGCACGGCGCATCCCGCTCTGTTGTCAAGCGGCCTTCCGGCGACCCTGTGAGCGCCGAGGCGGAAGACTCTTCCGGCAAGGGCGCACCGGTCTCCGAGCTTAACCCGGCGTCCCGCCTCGGCGGCGGTCGACGCGCCTATGTCCACGCCGAACTTGTCGGCCTTCCAGTCGGAGACGGGCACTTCCGAATCGGGAACGAGCACCCCGCGCACGCCGTTTTCGAAAACGACCTCGCTGAAAGCCGCCGCCTGGAAGGAAATTCCTCCGACGGTGGCGATGCGGATAAGTCCGTCTTTCTCGATAAAGGTGGCGACGAATCCGATCTCGTCCATGTGGGCGCAGAGCATTATCTTTCCGGCGATCTTCCCGCCGCTGCCTTTTTTGAGGCAGATCAGATTCCCGAGAGCGTCGGTTTTTATCTCGTCGCACCGGGGTTCCATCATTCCGCGGATAGTCGCGGCTATATTTTTCTCGCTTCCCGACGTACCCTGAACGCCGGTGAGTTTTTTTAACAGCTGATACATTTTTTCACTCCGCTCTGTATTTTTCAAAACCGTATTCGCTCAGAAAGACGGGTATGAGTCGCGAGATCGCGTCGAGATCCTCCAGCGCGGCGACGCAGCTTGCCGAATGGATATATCTGGCGGGCGCCGACACGGCAAGACATTTCGTTCCGGGTCCGGCGCGGTGGATGTGCCCCGCGTCGTTTCCGCCCGAAACGTATTTTTTCACCTGAGCCGGGATGCCGTTTTCCTTTGCTATGCGCAGAACTCCCGCCACCATGTCCCTGTCGTATATCGTGGCGCGGTCGAGAAGAGATATGACCGCTCCCTCTCCGACCGACGCGGCGCGCGCGTTGCCCGATACGCCGGGCAGATCTCCGATCGCCGTCGATTCGAGTATGACCGCGTAGTCGGGACGGAATCTGTTCGCCGCCATGCCGGCGCCGGATTTTCCGATCTCCTCCCGCACGGTAAAGGCGCAGATAAGATCGAAGGGCAGGACCGTTCCGGTCCTCTTCACCCATTCGAGGGTCTGTATCATGACGGTACAGCCGAATCTGTCGTCGATCGCCTTGCTCCTGACGAAGGCTCCGTCCGTACCGAATCTCACGAATCCTTCGGTGAAAGTCCCGAAATCGCCGACCGAAACGTATTTTTCGGCGTCCTCTTTGCCGGTGGCTCCGATATCGAAGTACATCGCCGAGACCGGCGTCGCTTTTTTCCTTTCCTCCGCCGTCTGGTGGTGTATCGCCTTCGAGGCGATGACGCCGGGGACGTTCTTTCCGTCCTTACCTCTGATGACGACGTGCCGTCCGCAGAGGACACGCTGGTCGATACCGCCGACGCAAAGGAATTTCAGATAGCCGTCTGAGGTTATTTCGTTGATTATGAAGCCGACCTCGTCCATGTGGGCTGACAGCATAACTTTTACCGGATGATTCGCGTCATACCCTGTTCCGCCGCCTTTTATCCCGGCGAAAAGATTGCCCGTCCTGTCGGTTTGATATTCGATACCGGATGCCGACAAACGCTCGCCGACGGCTTCCGCCACCTCTTTTTCGCAGCCGGACGGTCCGAATCTGCCGCACAGGCGCGACAGAAGTTCGACGTCGGTCCGCGGAAGATCACCGTATTTTTTCACAGCGCGTCCCTGACCTTTCCCGAAGTAACGAAGAGCGTCACAAGTCTGCACAGATCTTCGGCGTCGGCCATCGAAATGACCTCGCAGGAGGTGTGCATGCTCTTCAGCGGAAGCCCGGCGTCGACCGTCGGAATGCCCCGCAGAGCGACGTTTACCACGTCGGCGTTGGTACCGGCGCTTCTCGATACCACCGAATACTGATATTTCACACCGGCTTCCCCGGCGGCGGAGGCGAGAGCGAGCGTCATCGCCCTGTCGGTAAAGGGGGACAGCGTAAGCGATGGACCGGCGTTCATTTCGACCGTTTCGGAGGATTTGGTGTCCGGCGTCTTTCCGAGATTGACGTCGACGGTCAGCGCGCAGTCGGGGTCAATGGCGAACGCTCCCGCCGCGGCCCCTCCCATGTGGCTGCCGTCCTCTTCAAAATTCGACAGCTGAAGATAAACGTCTCCCCAGAGTTCCTCCTTCGCAGCGGAGCGGATCGCGGCCGCGGCGCAGGCGACGCACGCCTTGTCGTCGAACCCCTTTCCGGCGATCATACCGTTCTGCAGATCGGTATATACCGGATAAAAACCGACCGGAGTCCCCGGACGGATAAATTTTTTTGCTTCCTCATCGGAAAGGCCGGTGTCTATGAAAAGCTCGCCGACCGGCTTGAGCTTTTCGGCCTCTCCCGGACTCTGCAGGTGCGGAGGAGTGGAGGACACGACTCCGTAAAACGTTCTGTCTTCCTTACCGTCGCCGCCCCAGATCGCAACCTCGCCCGACTGGAGTATCCTCGTATCGAGTCCGCCCACCGAAGTGACCCGCAAAAAACCTCTTTCGATGACCTCGGTCACCATCATGCCGATCTCGTCCAGGTGCGCGTCGACCAGTATCGCGGGGGCGTTCTTTTTTCGGCATCTGCGGACAAGGACCATGCCGCCCGTCGGAGTTCCGTAAATCTCGTCGAATCCCTCTCCGAGCAAGCGGGAGAATTCGTCGTAATTGCGCCGGACAAACCCGGATATCGACATCAGCGACGAGACGTCCTTTATCAGTTTTTTCAGTTCTTCTCTTTCCATGATCCGCCTACAGTTTCATTACGAGTTCTTTATAAAGATTGCCGCGTTCTTCGAAATTCGAAAATCTGTCGAAGGAGGTGCAGGCGGGAGAAAGTACGACGGCTTCACCCGGCTTTGCGGCGGCGGACGCCGCGGAAACCGCCGCGGCAAAATCGTCCTCCCGGATGACCCGGAGCGACGCTCCTCCGTCGGCTCGCTTTTCGGCTTCGCGTGCTATCGCAGCTTCTATCGCACCGGCGGATTCTCCCGTCAGAACGACCGTCGATGCGCGGGCGAAAAGCGCTTCGACCAGCGGATCCCACGGCAGGTGCTTGTCCCTTCCGCCGCAGATCACCGTCTGACGGCAGGAAAGATTCGACAGGGCCGCGGCGGTGCGCGTCGGCGTCGAGTCTATCGAACTGTTGTAGTATCTGACGCCCCGCAGCTCCCTGACGAACTCGAAGCGGTGAGCCACTCCGCGGAAGGTGCACGCGGTCTTAAGTACGGTTTCACTGTCCGTATACCCGCGCGTCAGGGCTATCGCCGTCATATAGTTTTCGATATTGTGTATGCCGGGAAGGATGATCCGTCCGGCGTCGAGGATCTCCTCCGTCGTCTTTCCGTCGGTGCGCATTATCTTTCCGCCCGAAAGGCAGTACAGATCGCAGTTTTCCCTGCCGCCCGTCAGCGACTCAAAGCTGTCGCCCGGCTGCGCGTGAGCCGTAAAAAAGCTGACGCGGCCCGGGAAGATACCGGCTGCCGCCGCCGACAGAGGATTCTTCGCGTTTACGACCAGCAGTTCGGTCCGCTCGCCGAAAACGTTGTATTTCGCTTTCGTATATTCCTCCATATCAACGTGCCAGTTGAGATGGTTCGGTGTGATATTGGTGATCGCCGCCCGGTGTGCGGGTCCCTTCATCGTCTGAAGCTGAAAGCTTGAAAGCTCCAGTACGGCGGTGTCGGACGGAGTCATTTCCCCGACTCTGTCAAGCAGCGGCGTTCCGATATTTCCTCCGACGAAAGCGCGCCTTCCCGATCCCGACACAAGAAGGTGCGAGAGAGTCGTGGTGGTGGTTTTTCCGTCGCTTCCCGTCACGGCGAAGATCCGCGCGGGCGTCGAATCGCAGAACCACTCCATTTCCGAGGTAAGAAGCGCACCGCGTCGCACGCATTCCGGCAGGTCCCCCGAATCGGGACGTATGCCGGGAGACCGGAATATCACCGTCCGGCTCATGTCCTCGCGGTCGCACAGTCCCGAGCACGGATCGGTCCCCGCGATCACGGTCGCTCCGGGTATCCGACACGTAAAGTCACCGACCGCATCGGCGCTTTTTGAGTCGCGTATGATCAGCCGCTCCCCGAGTCCGCGGCCGGCAAGCATCAGAGCCAGCGGCCGGTTTGACACGCCGATCCCGAGAAGAACCGCCCTGCCGTCGGGCAGAGAAAGCATGCCGTTTATTCTGTCGTTCAACGTCATTTAAAATCCGATTATCTCCGAAAAATAATAAGTCATATTATTATATAATATTTTTTTCATTTTTACAATCGTTTTGAAAAAAATCGCGCCGCGGATTTGCCCATCCGGAGGGTTTTTTCTAAAAAAACTTTACTTTTTCCCTGTTATTTGATATAATATTATAAATTTTTTGTTTTACGGAAACGAAAAGGACTGCATCATGAACGAAAATCAGCATGAACTCCCGAAGACGTATTCCCCTGCCTCATTTGAAGACAGGCTGTACGCATACTGGCTGGAAAAAGGATATTTCACGCCGAAAAAGGAAGATTCGAGACCGCCCTTCTGCGTTGTGATTCCGCCCCCGAACGTCACGGGCCAGCTCCACATGGGACACGCTCTCGACGAGACCCTTCAGGACATCCTCGTCAGATATAAAAGAATGCAGGGCTTCGACACCCTCTGGGTCCCGGGCACCGACCACGCCGGTATCGCGACCCAGATAAAGGTGGAGGAAAACCTGCGCAAGACGGAAGGGATCACGAGATACGACCTGGGCCGCGAAAAATTTCTCGAGCGCGTCTGGGACTGGAAGGAAAAATACGGCTCCCGCATAATAAGCCAGCTTCAGAAGCTCGGCTCATCCTGTGATTTCACCCGCGAGGCTTTCACCATGAGCCCCGCCCTTTCCCGCGCGGTTCGGCGTGTATTCGTAAAGCTTTACGACGACGGACTCATCTACCGCGGACTGCGGATCACCAACGTCTGCCCGCACTGCAGAACGGTCATATCCGACGCTGAAATAGATTACAAGGAAATCGACGGCTGCTTCTGGCATATAAGATATCCGGTCAAGGGCGAGCCCGGGCGCTTTGTAACCGTCGCGACCACCCGTCCCGAGACCATGCTGGGCGATACCGCCGTCGCGATCGCTCCCGGAGACGAAAGATATCTCGACCTGGTCGGCAAGACCCTGGTGCTTCCTCTCGTCGGGCGCGAGATCCCCGTCATCGAAGACGAAAACGTTGACCCCGCCTTCGGGACCGGATGCGTCAAGATAACGCCGGCGCACGACCCGAACGACTACGAGACGGGGCTGCGTCACGGGCTTGAAAACATAATAGTTATTGACAACGACGCAAAGATCAACGAAAACGGCGGAGTCTATTCGGGCCTCGACAGATTCGAGGCGAGAAAGAGGATCGTCGAAGACCTCGAAGCCGGCGGATATCTCGTCAAGGTGGAAAAATGCACCCACAGCGTCGGTCACTGCTACCGCTGCGGAACGATTCTCGAGCCGGTCGCGTCCCGCCAGTGGTTCGTGAAGATGAAGCCGCTCGCGGCTCCGGCGATCGAATGCGTGCGCCGCGGAGACACCTCCTTCGTGCCCGAAAGATTTTCCAAGAACTACTTCAACTGGATGGAGAACATCAAGGACTGGTGCATCTCCCGTCAGCTCTGGTGGGGGCACCG
>CACZSP010000203.1 GCA_902783905.1 uncultured Ruminococcus sp. | reverse complement strand
CAAACCGTGCTTCCCGAAAACAGGCACAAAAATATCTCGCCAATACACGCACGCGTATTGTGCGGTAATGCCTTAACAAAATCGCCCGGAAGAGGCAGCCCGGCATCCGGACGCTTTTGATTTGCAAAAAAAACGAAAATATGATATAATATTATGATACTATATTGGGAGACTATGCTTTGAGCCGCGCTGGGGAATTATTCGAAAACGGCAGGATACAAGACGCCGTGACGGCGGTCAGACGCCTGATCGCGGGAAGCGGAAAAAAATACTACGTAAAGACCTTCGGCTGCCAGCAGAACGAGGCGGATTCCGAACGCATCGCGGGGATGTGCGAGGATATGGGATACCTTCCCGCCGACAGTCCGGACGAGGCGTCTCTGATCGTCGTCAATACCTGCGCCGTAAGAGAGCACGCCGAAAAAAAGGCGATATCGGTGACCGGGCAGTACAAGCACCTGAAAAACGCGGATCCCGGGCTTGTCATCTCAATGTGCGGGTGTATGGTCTCCCGGGCGTCCCGCGCCGAACAGATCAAAAAGAGCCTTCCGTACGTCGATTTCACCTTCGGTACGTCGGATATTCACCTTTTTCCGGTACTGCTCAGTGACAGACTGGCGGGAGGGAAAAGACGCTTCGAACTTCCGCCCGACAATCCTCCGATCGTCGAGGGGATACCAGTGCGGCGCGAATCCGGCTTCAGGGCGTGGCTGAGCATTATGTACGGCTGCGACAATTTCTGCTCCTACTGCATCGTTCCTTACGTGAGGGGCAGAGAACGCAGCAGGAATCCCGCGGACGTGCTGAGAGAAGCCGAAGAACTGATCGGGGCGGGATACCGCGACGTCACGCTTCTCGGGCAGAACGTCAATTCCTACGGAAGGAACTGCCCATTCGGCTGCGATTTTCCCGGACTTATGCGGCGCATCGACGCGATCGACGGCGATTACCTGATAAGATTCATGACAAGCCACCCGAAGGACGCGACCCGGGAACTCGCAGACACGATAGCGGGATCGCGTCATATCGCGCACCAGTATCATCTTCCCGCGCAGTCGGGAAGCGACAGTGTGCTCCGGTCGATGAACCGCGGTTATACCTTCGACGAATATGCGGAAAAAGCGGGATATATCCGGCGCGTGATTCCGGACGTGACGCTGACGTCGGATATAATCGTAGGTTTTCCCGGCGAGACCGAAGAGGATTTCGAAGACACGCTGCGGCTTCTGCGGACTGTCAGGTACGATATGGTTTATTCCTTCATTTATTCGCCGAGAAGAGGCACTCCCGCGGCGGAGGATCCCGCTCAGGTACCGGACGAAGTCAAGGGCGAGCGCATGCGGCGTCTGCTCGAACTGCAGACCGGGATATCCTCGGAAATAAACGAAAAATATTACGGAAAAGTGCTCCGGGTCCTGATACACGGCAAAAGCAAAAACGACCCGGGAATGCTTGAGACCCGCACTGAGGGAGGGAAAATACTTCTTATCCCGGACGACGGGACGGAGGCGGGAGAATTCGTAAACGCCCGTGTGACCGGCACCGGCGCCTTCCTGCTGTACGGAGAAAGAGGTTAGGGACAATTGGAAAGAACCGAAATAATAAAACTTGCCGCGCGGCTGGGCGAGGGAATAAGACAAAACGAGGTATACGCAAAATATTCGGCGGCTGATATCGAATACCGGAAGGACAACCGCCTTCAGGCCATGATAGCCGAGTATTCCGTCCAGCAGGAGGCTCTGTCGATCGAAAGCGCAAAGCCGGAGCCGGACGGAACGGTGGTCGGCGCGATAAAGGCGCGTATGGACGAACTGTACGGCGCGATCACGCACAGCGACGTGTTCGAGAGTTTTATGAGCGCCCAGGGAGAGTTGCGTGAACTTCTGGACGAAGTCAACAGGACGATAATGTCACAGGTCAACGGTACCGATCCGGAGGACCCCGAAAACGGCGGATGCACCGGCAACTGCGCCTCCTGCGGAGGATGCGGAAGATAAACGGAGGAACCGATCCATGAGCCCTATGATGGAGCAGTATTTCAAGATAAAGGAGCAGTACAAGGATTACCTGCTCTTTTACCGTCTGGGCGACTTTTACGAGATGTTCTTCGACGACGCCCTTACCGCTTCCCGCGAACTCGATCTGACGCTTACCGGCAGAGACTGCGGGGAGGCGGAGCGCGCACCGATGTGCGGCGTGCCCTTCCACAGCGCCGACTCGTACATTCAGAAACTCATTGCAAAAGGATACAAGGTGGCGATCTGCGAGCAGACCGAGGACCCGGCGACCGCAAAGGGACTGGTCAAAAGAGAGGTCATAAGGATCGTCACGGCCGGCACCGTCCTCGAGCCGGAAATGCTCAGCGAAAGCAGAAACAACTATCTCTGCGCCGTCTGCGAGGGAGATACCGCGGTCGGAGTCTGCTTTGCCGACCTTTCATGCGGACAGGTGTTTGCGACGTCGTTTTCCGATGACGACAGATTCGCGTCCCTTTTAAACGAGCTGGGGACCTACCGTCCGAGCGAAGTGCTTGCCGACGGTCGCGCCGCGTCCGACGGAGAACTGTCCCGTTTCGTTTCCGAACGGCTGGGAGCGTCGTTCGAAACGGGCAGAGACGGCTATTTTGAAGAAAACGCCGCCGCAGACGCTGTAAGGCGGCAGTTCGGCGTTCTGATATCCGATTCCGATTTTGAAAAAAAGGAACTGATACGCGCGATCGGCGCGGTCATACTTTACGCCGAAGAAACCCAGAAATCGGATATTTCATACATACGCGATATCAACGTCTACGAAAAGGGCGGGTACATGCAGCTGGATCTCGCGACCAGGAGAAATCTCGAACTGACCGAGGCTCTGCGGACGAGAGAGAAAAAGGGAACGCTGCTCTGGGTGCTTGACAAAACGAAAACCGCGCCCGGAGCCCGTCTGCTCCGGCGGTGGATCGAGCATCCGCTGCTGAGCATCCCGAAGATAACCCGCAGACAGAGCGCCGTTTCCGAGCTTGTCGGCAAAGGCGGAATGCGGGACGCCGTCTGCGAGATCCTGGCGAACGTTCTGGATCTCGAGCGCCTCGTGACGAAAACCGTCTTCGGAAGTGCCAACGCAAGAGACCTGCGTGCAATTTCCGCTACGCTGTCCGCCGTCCCCCCCATTAAGGAAATACTTTCGGGCGCCGAATGCGAGGAGCTGTCGCTTCTCGGCAGCGCACTCGACCCGCTGGACGATCTTTGCGGGCTGATCTGCTCGGCAATAAAGGAGGATCCTCCTTTTTCGGTCAGAGAGGGCGGGATGATCGCCGACGGGTACGACGCCGAGGTCGACCGGCTGCGCGACATTATGAACAACGGAAAGGACTGGATCGAAAAGGAAGCCGAGTCCGAAAGGGAAAAGACGGGCATCAGGACGCTCCGCATCGGATACAACAGAGTTTTCGGATACTATATCGAAGTGACGAATTCCTTCCGCGATCAGGTCCCCGACAGATATATCAGAAAACAGACGCTTGCAAACGCCGAAAGATATATAACGAGCGAGCTCAAACAGTACGAAGCCGAAGTCCTCGGCGCGGCGGACAGACTCTCCGCCGCCGAATACGAGATCTTCTGCAGCGTGCGTTCCGCCGCTTCATCGGCTGCCGAAAGGATAAAAAAGACGGCGTCGCTCCTGGCAACGCTGGACGTCTACTGTTCGCTCGCTTCCGCCGCCGTGTCGAACGGGTACACCTGCCCGTCGCTCAACGCGACGAGAACGATCGACATACGCGACGGCCGGCACCCGGTCGTCGAGAAATTCGTCAGAAACGCCTCTTTCGTTCCGAACGACACTCACCTGGATATGAACGGCCGCAGGGTTATGATCATCACGGGACCGAATATGGCCGGCAAATCCACGTATATGCGACAGGTTGCCGAAATTGCGGTAATGACGCAGATAGGGTCCTTCGTTCCGGCCGCCGCGGCCGATATGTGCGTGCTGGACAGAGTTTTCACGAGAGTGGGAGCGTCTGACGATCTCGCTTCGGGTCAGTCGACTTTTATGCTGGAAATGAACGAGGTCGCCTCGATACTCCGCTCGGCCACGAAGGATTCGCTTATCGTTTACGACGAGGTCGGACGCGGAACTTCCACCTTCGACGGAATGAGCATAGCCCGGGCGATACTCGAATACACCGCCAAAAAAATCAGGGCGAAAACCCTTTTCGCCACTCATTATCACGAGCTGACCTCGATGGAAAACGAATTCGAAGGCGTTTTCAACTGCAATATAGCCGCCCGCAAGCGCGGCGGGGACATCATCTTTCTGCGGAAGATTGTTCCGGGAGCCACCGACGATTCCTACGGAATCGAGGTCGCAAAGCTGGCCGGGATCCCCGGAGAGGTTATAACCCGCGCCCGGTCAATCCTTGCCGGGATAGAAAAGCGTTCGCGCGAGCTC
Organism: uncultured Ruminococcus sp.; assembly: GCA_902783905.1. Taxonomy (GTDB): domain Bacteria; phylum Bacillota; class Clostridia; order Oscillospirales; family CAG-272; genus CAG-390. The sequence continues at coordinate 6,028 of CACZSP010000203.1, read as the reverse complement.
GGCGGGGTGTCGTTCGACGGAGCGCCGGAGGAGGACGAGGCGCTCGGGATCGACGGCTGCATCAACGAATCGGTTCTCGACGACATCCGGGCGGCGGATCTGAACAACATGTCGCCGGTCGGCGCGCTGAACCTGCTCTTCGATCTTCAGAAGAGACTGAAATAATCCGGGAAACGACCGGATAATTCCAAAAAAGAAAGGACGGAAGACGTGGGAAGGATCAATATACTCGGATTCGACGTGGCGAATCTGATCGCCGCCGGCGAGGTCGTCGACCGTCCGGCTTCCGCGATAAAGGAACTGGTCGAAAACGCCGTGGACTCGGGGGCGACACGCATAACCGTCGAGATACAGCGCGGCGGCGTCAGGTTTATGAGAGTGACCGACAACGGCTGCGGGATTCTGCCCGAGGATCTGCCGCTCGCCGTCAGGCGTCACGCGACGAGCAAGATAAAAAACGCGGAGGACCTCGACGGTATACTCACCCTGGGCTTCCGCGGTGAAGCGCTTGCGGCGATAGGGTCGGTATCCGATCTGCGGATAATATCGAAGGTTCCCGGCAGCGTGCTTGGCGCATCCATAGAAGTAAGATCGGGGATAGCCGGGAGCGTTACCGAACAGGGCGCGCCGGACGGGACGACAGTCATCGCCGAAAATCTGTTTGCGAACGTTCCGGCGAGACTCAAGTTCCTGAAGCGGGATATCACCGAAGGTTCGGCGGTGGCGTCGGTAGTGGAAAAGGCGGCGCTGTCGCATCCGGATATTTCTTTCCGCTTTATTTCCGACGGCAGTCTCAAACTCGAAACCACGGGAGACGGAAGCCTTGCGGGTGTGATAAAACGGGTTTACGGAAAAGAATACGCGGAGGGTATGATAGAGCTTCCTCCGTCGGAGGGACCGATATCGGTCACCGGTTTCATCACCTCGCCCGAAGCGCCGAGAGGAAACCGCAATTATCAGATCTTTTTCATAAACGGACGCTACGTGAAAAGCAGGACGGCTTCGTCGGCTCTCGAGCAGGCGTACACCTCCTACATACCGCCCGAGCGTTTTCCGGGATGTGTGATAAACATTAAAATGTCTCCGGGATCGGTCGACGTCAACGTGCATCCGTCAAAGCTTGAAGTCAAATTCTCGGATGACAGACCCGTCTTCGATTCGGTCTACAGGGCGGTCAGGGACGCGCTTACGGGCAATACGAAGCGCCCGGAAATATCCGACGCCGTATCTCTTCCAAAGGCGCGCGGCGCTTCGCAGGCGCCTCTGAGTTCTTCGTTCGTCCCTGTTTTCGATCCGAAGGACGGACGGCGCGGGGACGGTAACGTCCAGCTTTCGGTTTCCGACGGCTTTGCTCCTTCCGGACCGCGTCCCGGGACAAGCGGTTTTTTACGTGATTTTTCATCTCCGGGAGGCCCGTCTGCCGGGAGGACGGCGGCGGATTATCCGGTTGTTTCCGAAAAAAATGATGAGGAAACCGACGTTCCGGATCGGGGACCAGTCCTTGACAAAGCCGCGCCCCGCGGCAATTCTTGTTCCGCGGTCGGAGAGACCGAAACTCCTCCCGTTCCGCAATACAGGATCGTCGGCGAGATATTCAACACCTACGTTATCGTCGAAAAAGGGAGCGACGTGCTGATATTCGACAAGCACGCGTCCCACGAAAGACTGAATTTCGAAAAGCTCAGACGCGCCGCGAAAAGCGCGTCAAGATCCGACACGCTCCTTGCCGTTCCCGTCCGGATACCGCTTTCGGGAGAGGATGCCGACGCGCTGGAGGAAAACGAAAAGGAGATCGAGCCGCTGGGGTTTTCCTTCTCGCGAAAAGGCAATACGCTGACTGTGACAGCGATTCCGGCGGATCTTGATCCCGACGAATCGGCGGCGCTGCTCGAAGCGCTTGCCGACGCACTGAGAAACGGAACGGGAACGGTGGATCTTATCGGAGAGACCGCTTTTGAAAAGGCGCTTTATCAGGCGTCCTGCAAGGCGTCGATCAAGGGAGGACGGACCTACCCCGAGGGATACGTGCGTCATCTGATCGCCGAACTGATGGCGTCGCCCGAAATACTGTACTGTCCTCACGGAAGGCCGGTCGCATTTATTCTGACCAGGGCGGAAGCCGACAAACTGTTCAAGAGAGAGTAACGATATGTTCACTTTGCTGAAAACCGAGGGAGCCGCGAGAAGAGGCAGGTTCGAAACGGTGCACGGAACCGTCGAGACGCCCGTTTTTATGAACGTCGGTACGTGTGCAACCGTCAAAGGCGGTATCTCCGCCGAAGACCTGCGCGAAGTCGGATGCCAGGTTGAGCTTTCAAACACCTATCATCTTCATCTGCGCCCGGGCGACGAACTGATTAAAGGTCAGGGCGGGCTTCACAGATTCATGAACTGGGACCGCCCGATACTGACCGACAGCGGGGGCTTTCAGGTTTTTTCGCTGGCGTCGCTTCGAAAAATCACCGAGGAGGGCGTGCGGTTTGCCTCCCACATCGACGGCCGCAGGATTTTCATGGGGCCGGAGGAGAGCATGAGAATTCAGTCGAATCTCGGGTCCACGATCGCAATGGCCTTCGACGAGTGCGTGGCAAATCCGTCCCCGTACCAGTACGTAAAAGAGTCTTCCGACCGCACGGTCCGCTGGCTCGCCAGATGCAAAACCGAAATGGCGCGTCTGAATTCGCTTGAGGGAACCGTAAACCCGCATCAGCTTCTTTTCGGTATAAACCAGGGCGGGACATATCCGGATCTGCGGATAGACAACATGAAAAGGATTGCCGAAATGGATCTGGACGGCTATGCGATCGGCGGACTTGCCGTCGGCGAGGAAACGCAGGTCATGTACGATCTGATCGAGACGGTGGAGCCCTATATGCCGAAGGACAGGCCGCGGTATCTTATGGGCGTCGGAACTCCGCTCAACATCATTGAAGGCGTGTACAGAGGGATCGATTTCTTCGACTGCGTGATGCCCAGCCGCAACGCCCGCCACGGGAATCTTTTCACCTGGCACGGGAAAATGAATATCGGCAACGAAAAATACGCAACCGATCCGCGTCCGATAGACGAAGGATGCGGATGCCCGGCATGCCGGAATCACAGCCGCGCATATATACGTCACCTTCTCAAAGCCGAGGAAATGCTCGGCATGAGACTTGCGGTTCTTCACAATCTGTATTTCTACAACGAGCTTGCCGCAAGGATACGCGACGCGATCGACCGCGGGGTTTTCAGCGAATTCCGCGACAAATACTCGAAAATCCTCGGAGAACGCTCGGAAAACTGATCATCACTTGATTTTTTTGTAAAAAAGAGGTATAATTATTATTCGGGCGGTTGTTTCATCCGCTCCGCATTCACTGAAAAGGAAACGCGCAAATGCTATCAGCCGTAAAAAACTTTTTTCTGGCTTTTCTGCTTTCCGCACTGATATTCGGGCTCATCGCCACCTTTGCCGTCCGGCTTGTGGTCGACAACATAAACAGCACTCTCGCCGCCGACGAAGGAGAGAGCGGGACGTCGCCGGATCAGCAGGGCGGGGACTCGCAGCCCGGTCAGAAAGACAGCACCGTCAGAAACGCCGACACGGTCAATATTCTCCTTATCGGGTCGTCCTACCGGTCGGGCATATACGCCGATTACGATCCACAGGCGATCAAAGCCGCGTACGGAATCGAGCCGAAGGAATTCACTCCGCTGCCGGCTCCGGGCGACGTGGCCCCGATATATATAGGGCAGCTCAGCGACGATATGTATGCTCATTCCTCCGACGGAATCGACATCGGAGACGGGCAGCTCGTTTTCAGGCACGGCCTTTACAACGTATCCTACCGTCCGCTGACCGCCGACGTCATCCTTCTTCTCAGGATCGATCCCGGAAGACATCAGATGACACTGACACAGTTCAGTCACGACGTATCTCTTTCGGTCAACGGAGTTTATACGAAGATGGGTGAGATTTACGGGAAGAACGGAATTGCGACGCTCTGCGACGCCGTTCATCTCCTCACCGGCCTTCCGGTTAACGGTTATATAGCCGCCGACGGCGACAGTTTTCCGGGCATTATAGATCAGTTCGGAGGACTCGAATATACCGTTCCCGAAAACGTCGAGCTCGTCAATCCCTCGAACGGTGAAGTTACAAAACTTTTCCGCGGGTCGGTGAAAATGAGCGGAGAGACGGCGTACGAGCTTATTGCCTTCAACGGCTACAAGGAAGCGGGGAACACCCGCGACAAAACCGCGGTCGGAATGATCAGGACGCTGATTCTGAAGCTCGCGTCTCCGGAAAACCGCGAAAGCATACCGTCGATAGCGGGAATTCTGCTGGGATACGCGAGGACGGACATCGAAGCGCAGAAGCTGGCGGGTTATCTTTCACTGCTGACGTCCTGCAGCGTAAGCGTGATAGAGATCCAGCCGGTGACCGAAAAGGCGCTGATCAGCGAAAACGAAAAACGGGACGTATTCAATCTCGAAAAGACGCGCGCGGCGTTTGCCGTTTACAAGAAAACCTACGAATGATGACTGAGGAAATACCGTTATGAAAAACACTGAAAAAACCATGGACAAGATCGTCGCGCTCTGCAAGACGCGCGGGTTTATATTCGCCGGGTCGGAAATTTACGGCGGCCTTGCCAACACCTGGGACTACGGCCCCCTGGGCGTCGAGCTCAAGAACAACGTTAAACGCGCATGGTGGAAGAAATTCGTCCAGGAGAACAGATACAACGTCGGCCTCGACGCGGCGATTCTTATGAACCCCCAGACCTGGGTCGCTTCGGGACATCTCGCCGGTTTTTCGGATCCTCTGATGGACTGCCGCGAGTGCCACGAGAGATTCAGAGCCGACAAGCTCATCGAAGACTATTGCGCGGAGAAGGGGATCGCACTTGAAAAACCGATCGACGCCTTCAGCCAGACCGAGATGAAGCAGTTCATCGAGGACAACGCCGTTCCGTGCCCCACCTGCGGCAAACACAATTTCACCGACATCCGTCAGTTCAATCTGATGTTCAAGACCTTCCAGGGCGTTACCGAGGACAGCAAGAGCGAGCTCTTCCTCCGCCCCGAGACCGCGCAGGGCATCTTCGTCAACTTCAAGAACATCCAGCGCACGACACGCCGCAAGATCCCCTTCGGCGTCGGTCAGATAGGCAAGTCCTTCCGCAACGAGATAACTCCGGGCAACTTCATCTTCCGCGTACGGGAGTTCGAGCAGATGGAGCTCGAGTTCTTCTGCGAGCCGGGGACCGATCTCGAGTGGTTCAACTACTGGAGAGGGTTCTGCCGCGACTGGCTCCTTTCGATAGGACTCAAAGAGGAGAATCTCCGCCTGCGCGACCACGATCCCGAGGAGCTCTGCTTCTATTCGAAGGCGACTACCGACTTCGAGTTTCTCTTCCCGTTCGGCTGGGGCGAGCTCTGGGGCGTTGCCGACAGGACCGATTACGACCTTACGCAGCATCAGACTGTTTCGGGCAAGGACCTGACCTATTTCGATCAGGACAAAAACGAGCATATCATCCCCTACGTAATAGAGCCGTCGCTCGGCGTCGAGCGATCGGTGCTCGCGCTGCTCTGCGACGCGTACGACGAAGAAGTCATAGACGCCGAGAAGAACGACGTTCGCACCGTCCTTCACTTCCATCCCGCCATCGCCCCCGTTAAGGCGGCGATACTGCCGCTTTCGAAGAAACTGGGCGATCCGGCTTCGGAGATAGCCGCGGAACTGTCGAAGTATTTCAACGTCGAATACGACGAGACCGGTTCCATCGGCAAGAGATACCGCCGTCAGGACGAGATCGGAACGCCCTTCTGCGTGACTTACGATTTCGACTCCCAGACCGACGGCTGCGTTACCGTCAGAGACAGGGACAGCATGCTGCAGGAGCGCGTGCCGATCGGCTCACTGCGTGAATATATCGAAAAGAAGATAGAATTCTGATTATTATTTCAAAGGGGCTGTTTAAAAAGTCTGACTTTTTAACAGCCCCGCAAATTCGGCGGACGGGAATCCGCCGAATTT
>CACZSP010000202.1 GCA_902783905.1 uncultured Ruminococcus sp. | reverse complement strand
GGCCTCCGCGTGCATCTCCTCTGTCGTCAGCAGCTTCGGCGCCTCAAAGCCTTCGTAGGTGCGCTTCGATACGTCCTCTCCGGCCTCCTTAATCTGCGCGCTGTCCTTCCATATGCCGTTGACCGAGTATTTTCCGCCGAAATTGACGATATGGATATCGTTGCCGGGCAGATGCACCTCTTCGCCGGGAAGCAGGGCCAGAGCGTGATCGACGTCTTTGTAGTCTTCCATGACCTCCAGAGACGGGTAATAGCGTCCGTGGTCGGTCACCGCCATGTAATCGTAGCCGTAGGAGCGGTAGTTGGCGCATACCATCGCAGGGGACTGCTGCCCGTCGGAGCGGATGGTGTGCATATGCTGGTCGCCGATCAGCGGATAGCGGCCGATAAGGTTTCCTTCGACCGCGTAGACAGACATCTGAAGGATCCTGCGGTCGCCGTCGAAAATGCGGATGAAATACTCGCTCTCGATCGGGAAATCGAAATCGAATTTGATTTCGCCGTTTCCGTCCGGACGCACCTTCATCTCGCCTCTTCCGGGGCGTGTCGGGTAGGTCGAGGGTGACGCGGAGATCAGCGGAAGTATCTTCAGCGTGAATTCCGTGTCCGCGAATGGCCTCACGCCGCGCGGGGAGATCGTGACCGACGTTTTCTTTCCCGCCGCGAGCACCTTCGGGTATATGTCGTAGCTGTACAGCTCGTCTCTGATTTTCATCATGATGAATCACCTCACGGTATTTTGGTTAATGATATTATAACACCTGAATGTTAAATATTTATGTACCCGCTGAAATATCGTGATGAAAAGAACGAGCCGGTCCCCGGATGGTTCCGGAGACCGGCTCGAGTCAGGTCGTGCCGTTTATTTTATTTTCTCGATCCCGAGCAGACCGTACATCAGGTTGGTGATCTCGCCCACCGGCAGATCCCTGTCGCTCGACGCGATCTTTTCGAGCACCTTCATGGCGTGCGCCTTCTGGTTCATGTCCTCGTATATCTTGCGGTAGAAGTCCAGGATGACGCGGTTGGTCTCCTCCTTCTCATGCACCAGCTTGCTGAGCGCGTTCGCCTGATCGCTCGTGGCGTCCTTGATGGCGGCCACCGTCGACGCGATGTGCTGGTTGTCGAGACGGACCGCTTCGATCTGATTGAGTATGTATGTTATGTCGGCCGCTGCCGGCGCTGTTGTTTTGATGTCAGGCATAGTTATGTCCTCCGGTATTTTATCGGGAGGGCTCGTCAGGCAGACGGCGCTGCCTCCTATATAGCGTGCCCTGCCCTTGCGCACGAGTCCCTTCGCCCTCTTGGGCCAGGTGACTCCGTAAATGATCCCGTTTTCATCCGTGACCAGTACGTTTTTGGACATTCGGTTCGACCTCTTGTACGGAATTCGCGGCGCCGTTTTTTTCCATGGGTGCCGTCCCCCGCCGCGCAGAATATTATATCACAGCCCGGCCCGGAAGTCAAGAGCTTATTTGTGAACGGCGCTCCCGTGCCGCGTTCGGCGGATTTTTTTCGCTTTATTATGATTTTTTTATTTACATCCGCCGTGTTTTGTGGTATAATGATTCCCGGGAACGCTGATACATGGAGTGAATATATGAATAACATTATCACACGGATATCGGCGGCAGCTCTGCTGTCCGCGCTTGCGCTGTCCGTATTTGCCTGCGGCGATGCGCCGTCCGCGCCCGCCGATGATACGTCCGCTCAGAATTCGCCGGCGGAGCTCGACGAAAACGCCGAGACCACTGCTTCCGACGGGATGCCGGACAACCTGCCGGCCATGGATTTCGGCGGGAAGGAGTTCCGGTTTTTATCCTACGAGACGGTGAACTGCAACGGCATCCACGTGGTCGAGGAACAGAACGGCGAGATCGTCAACGATACCACGTACGAGGTGAACCGCCGCATCGAAGAGCGTTTCAACGTAAATCTCGTCGAGATACTCGACGACCCGCTCACGCTCAAGGGGCTGGTCAACAGCATCCTTGCCGGCGACGACGTCTGCGACGTCGACCTGCCCAATACGCAGAGCACCTTCCAGTATGTCCAGAACAATCTCGTATACAACTACGACAAGCTGACGTACATCGATCTCGACCAGCCATACTGGGACAAGTCGCTCAACGACGCCTCGTCCATCAACAACAGGCATTACTTCGCTATGGGCGGCTTCGATCTGTCGCACCTCGATTATACGCATCTGCTGGTGTTTTCCAAGAATCTGGTCGAGAACTATCAGCTCGGCGACATATACGCGGTCGTCCGCGAGGGAAAATGGACGATGGACGCGATGAACGAATATATGTCGAAAGTCACCAGTCTCGCCGATTTCAAGAAGCACGTCGACGGAGAAACATACGGCTTCGCCTCGACTTCAAAGCAGGTTCTCGCCGACTTCTGGGAGGCGTGCGGAGTTTACTCGATTTCCAAGGACGAGAACGACCTGCCGTATCTTTCGATGGATACCGAGAAATTCGCGAACGTTATCGAGAAATGCTTCAATATCCTCTGGGACAATCAGAACTGGTACTATTACAACGGCGACGAGAACGTCGTTCCGGCGCTGCCGAACCTGCTCGAAAGCGATCAGGTCCTGTTCGGCGACACGACCTTCCACTATATCAAGACTCTGAGGACGATAGAGGCCAACTTCGGCATAGTCCCCTATCCGAAGTGGGACGAGCATCAGGACGCCTATCACAGCCGCGCGGAAGGCGGCATCCGTCTGCCGATCGTGCCGATAACGGTGACCGACACCGATTTCGTCAGCATCATCATGGAGGCGATTTGCTGCGAGAATCAGAAGCACCTCATCCCGGCCTACTTTGAGGTCGGTCTGAAGGGCAAGATCACCCGCGACAGCGAATCCGAGGAGATGCTGAACATCGTTTACGACACCCGCGCCTACGACATGGGCGACACGATCTGGCTCG
>CACZSP010000201.1 GCA_902783905.1 uncultured Ruminococcus sp. | reverse complement strand
CGAAGAAAAGACGTATCTTTCGATGGCGGGAAAAATGGCTGCATCTTGGGCTGAGCGCGCTTCCAACGGCGACGGATCCTACCGCCTCGCCTTCGACAAGCCGGGGTCGTTTTCTATGAAATACAATATTGTCTGGGACAAGCTGTTCGGAACCGGTCTTATGCCCAGGCAGATTATCGATTCTGAGGTCTCTTCGTACGAAGAAAAGTCTCATCCGTACGGCCTCCCTCTCGACAACAGACAGCCGTATACAAAGTCGGACTGGCTTGTGTGGACGGCAACGCTTGCGTCGACGCGCAAACAGTTTGAGGCAATGACCGACCGGCTCTGGGACGCCTACAACTTCACACCGTCGCGTGTTCCTATGACTGACTGGTACTGGACTGTCACGTCGCTTCACAAATCATACAAGAGCCGCGACGGGGTGGAGAAGAGCTTCAGAAACAGAACCGTAATAGGCGGACTTTTCATCAAACTTCTCGAATACCGCGGAATACTTAATCGCAGATAAACGGGTACCGGACATGGAAAACGTATTTCTGTCAACTGAATCGCTGACAAAACAATACCGCGGTCACGCCGCCAACAATTGCGTCACCGTTTCTATACCGCGCGGAAAGATAACCGGATTTATCGGCAAAAACGGGAGCGGAAAAACAACTCTTATCCGAATGCTGACCGGCCTTGCTTTCCCCACGTCGGGCAAAATCGAGTTTTGCGACGCCGATGCCCGAAAGCATATAGGTGCAATCGTTGAAGCGCCCGCTTTCTTCGGGGGAATGAGCGCGAAAGACAACGTCGTTTATCAGGCAAAACAGTGCGGCGTCGATCCTTCAGACGCCCTTTCGGTCCTTGACGTTGTCGGACTCGATAAAAACAACAGAAAAAAAGTCAGGAATTATTCTCTCGGAATGAGACAGCGGCTCGGTATCGCCAACGCCCTGCTGTGCGATCCCGAATTTCTAATTCTCGACGAGCCGACAAACGGTCTCGATCCTCAGGGAATGATTGAAATGAGGGATTTGCTGCACCGGCTTTCACGTGAAAAAAATATCACAATACTTGTATCTTCTCACCTGCTCGGCGAGCTCGAACGGATAGCCGATTATTATATCCTGATCGACGACGGAATAATCATGGAGTGTATCGGTGCGGAGGATCTGGAAAAAAGACTTTCCGAGAGAATCACCGTTACCTTCCTCGGGAATCCGTCCGACGCCGCGGACAACGCGGCAAAATGCGTCGCCGCCGGAGGATGTGCTTCTTATGATATTTCAGGGAACAAATGCGTTCTTTACGGACCTTTCAACTATCGAATTACGGCAGGTTATCTCGGCGGTTTTGATGTTGAGAGCTTCAGAACCGAGGACGGAAATCTTGAGAACTATTTCGTCAGTCAGGTGGGGGAGAAATGAAACGTTTGCTTAATGCCGATCTGTTCGCTCTGCGACGCGGGAAGCTTTTTTATCTGATGATCGCGGGCGCGGCCTTTGCCGGTCTGTTTATTCCTGGCCTGTATTATCTGCTTTTTTCGTTTTTCGACCTGATTTACGATACGGCGGGCGACGCTCTCGGATCGGGTGAACTCGCCTCGTTTTCCGGCCTTCTCGAGAGCCTTAAATCAATGATGAATCCCGACACGGTCTTTGTTTCTTCTATTCCGTTTTCTTCGGGATTCGGTCTGTTTGTTCCGGCTGCCGTATCGTTTTTCTGCGGAAGTCAGTTTTCCAACGGAATAATCAGAAACAAGATAATTGCCGGTCACCGTCGTACCGATATCTATTTTTCGCTGTTTCTTTCGTCTCTTCTGATATCAATTCCGTCGTTTTTCGTATATACCGCATCCACGTTTCTGTTTACTTACCTGATATTCGGAGAATTCAGTCTGACAGCGACCGAGATAATCAAGATATGTCTTGTCGCTCTTCTGATTTATATCGTATACACGTCGGTTGCGGTCTCGGTGACGTTCATAACGAAAAAAGTCCCCGTTTCGATGATAACAAGCATCGTACTTCCAATAGCGCTCGGAACCGTCTTTTCGTTCGCCTCGGCCATGGCGTCGTCAATGCCCGAGCTGATACTCTATCTGCTCGGTATTTTCCCGAGTTTCCAAACAGGTGTAATAACGGCAATGCCAGCTTCGGGCAGGCTTCTGGCGGTCGCCGTGTCCGCAGACTGCTTATGGACGGCACTGATAACCGTTAGCGGAGCCGTTGCATTTTCGAAGAGTGACGTCAAATAAATATACGCCTTTATTTATTTGTTTTTCGAAAAAATCTATAATTATTGACGCGCACGTATTGACAAATTCTTTTTTTCGTTTTATAATTTATCCGGTTACTCATATTTTGCCAGAAATATTAGCAAAGGAGCAAAAAAATGAAAAAAGCAGACCTCGCGGAAATTGTTCGTGAAAAGACCGGTTGTACAAAAGCGACAGCCCTTGAAACAGTCGGTGCGCTCTTTCAATCTCTTGTTGCCGATACCGCGGCAGGAAACTCAACTACGCTGGTCGGTTTCGGCTCTCTGAAAGCAGTAAAAAAGCCCGCCAGAAAGGGAAGAAACCCCAAGACCGGCGAGCAGATCAAGATCCCTGCAAAGAAAGTCGTCGTATTCAAGGCAGGCAAGCAGTTTAAAGAAGCTGTAAACAAGAAAAGAAGAAAGAAATAACGTCTTTCAAGGCGGGAGCGGTAAAGCAGGATTTATCGCTCCCGCTGATTATTTTATGTAGAAGCAAGAGTTGCCGACTGATGAAGGCGTTTTCATCGCTCCCGATGAAGCGAAGTCGCCCGCTTTTTTATCAGCTCCGAAGAAGCGTCTTCATTAGCGAAGCGGCTTCATTACTTCATTAGCCCGCATAGATGGCAACTTTATTGGGCAAAATAGCCCGGCGCAGCGGTTTACCGATTTTCTGAATATTGCGTTGCGCTGCGCATTGATTTTTTTGCCGCTTTGCGGCAAAAATCGGGGTGTTCTCGTTGCTTCGTATCCGACAAGAATTAACCGCCGGGGCAAAAGCCCCGGCGGTTAATTCTTGACGGATACGAAGCAACGAGAACACCCCTGATTT
>CACZSP010000200.1 GCA_902783905.1 uncultured Ruminococcus sp. | reverse complement strand
TATACGAGTGCGCCTCTGACAGATCCGCGCTTTTCGTGCTTCAGATCCCAGAAGCCGTCGAAGGGATGGAAGATAAGATGGAAGCCGAAGAGCAGCTCCTCCCCGAAGGTTCTCTTTCCTCCCGCCGTCTCTGCCTTCTTGTTGACCTTTCCGGCGAACTTGAAGAAGAGGACGACGACTGCGATTATCGCGATGACGATGACGGGGATGAGGAGAACGTACTTCGAGATCCACGCCTTGCGGATCTCCTTGTAGGAGTCGGACCATCCGCCGGTGGCGTAAGCCGCCTCGTAGTATCCGAGCGCTTCCTCGTACCTGCCCTCGCGGTTGAGAGCGTCTCCGATACCGACGTACGCGACGTCGAAGTTGGAGTTTCTCTTGAGTATCTCGGTCCAGTCTCTGACGACCTTGTCGAACTGACGCAGGTTCTGGTTGCGAAGCGCTCCGATGAGGATCTCACCGTATTCGGTGCGCTCGAATATCGTGATGTTCTTGTTGGTCGAGTCGAGGATCAGCATCTTGCCGTCCGACATGTAGCAGATCGCCTTGATGGTGACAAGGTTCCCGAGCTGCGAGCCGGTGTCGCCGAACGCGAACAGAAGGTTGCCGTTCTCGTCGTAGGTAAATACCTTGGAACGCCTCTGGTCGATGATCGACCAGGTCTTTTCGGGTCCGACGGCAACGTCGACGATCGTGGAAACGCCGCTGACGGAACCGTCGCCTCTCGAGCCCTGCATATCGATTTCACCTGCGGGCGGCCAGAAGCCGTTTCTTCTCATAACTTCCTTGCCGGATTTGTTGAGAAGCTTGACGGGCATGAAGTCGCCGTCCTTCGTCTTGGAACGGATGGCGCTTCTGACCTTGCCCGCTTCGATCGAGGAGGTGGTGACGTAGATGAAGCCGTCCTCGGTCATATCGATGTTGTTGAACTCGGTGGAAATGTAGCTCTGGGAGTATTCCTTCTGCTCCTTGGTCTGGATTCTTCTCCAGATCTTGTCCCAGGCGGAGATAACGACCTTCTGCGCTCCGAGGAAGCTGACGAAGGTTCCGTCGTCCTCCAGGACTATGACGCCCTGGTAGGTGGTCGACGATACGACGTACAGACGGTTGTACTCGTCGACGACGAGCGCCACCGGCTTGTAGACCGATCCGACGTCGAAGAGGGCGCTTTCGGGAGCGGGAATGACCTTGATGAAGTTTCCTTCCAGGTCGAAGGTTACTATGCGGTTCTGGTTGGTGTCCGCGACGAATATTCTGTCGCGGGTGACGTAAACGCCCTGAGGTCCGTTGAGCGAGTCGGGAACGCCTTCGTCGTTGTTGAATTTCGAAATCTCGAATTTCACGTTGAAGTAACGGTCGAGAACGAGAATTCTGTTGTTGCCGGTGTCGGCGATATAAACGTTGTCGTTTTTGTCGACCAGGATGTCGCTGGGTGAATCGAGGGCTTTCTTGGTTCCCTTGTATTCGGAATTGAGAATGCCCATGAACTCACTGTCGATCGACCGCACGGCGGTGTAGGCGTCGGGCGAGTAGAGCGCTCTGCCTTCGATCGAGTAGGTGTAGGTCTGGTACGACTTTCCGGCAGCGGCGGGAACGGCGAGAAGCGTCAGCACGAGCAGAACGACGGCTGCCGCCGCGAATAACTTCTTACTCATCTGTTCCTCCTTAATCCTTCATGCCGCTCGAACCCATCGTTTCGATGATGTTCGACTGGGTTATAACGAAAACCGTGATAGGCACCAGCATCATGATAACCTGCGCCGCGGCCGACGCTCCGGCACGCTTGATACCGCCGGCGGTTATCTGATGGATGGCGTAGTTGAACGATTTGAGCTGTTCCGAATGGATGTAGATCGACTGTCCGGCGTTCCAGAGATCCTGGAAGGAGTAGATGATCAGCGTCAGCCACGCGGGCTTGACCATCGGCATCGCTATCGTCCAGAAGGTCTTGAACTCGGATGCGCCGTCAAGACGCGCCGATTCGAGGACGGCGTCGGTGACGTTCGAATCCATGAACTGCTTCATAAGGTAAAGTCCGAGGGTGTGTCCCCACGCGGGAATGATTATCGCCCAGTAGCTGTCTATCATGCCGAGCTTGGTCATGATGATGAAGTTGGTGACGGCGGTAACCGTTTTATGGAACATCAGCGAGGTTCTTACCGCGCGGAACATCCATTTTCTTCCCGGGAACATGACCTTCGAGAAGGAGTAGGCGGCAAGCGATCCGAAAAGGAGGTTGCCGGCAGTCCCCATAACCGTGATGAACACGGTGTTGAAGATGTATCTCGAGAAGGGGACCCAGGAAGTGTTCATGAGTACGAACAGATCCTTGAAGTTACGGAAGGTGGGGTTTCTGACCAGCCACCGCGGAGGGAACATCCAGAGCTCGTCAAGAGGCTTTAACGACTGCATTACGACGTAAAGCATCGGAAGGAACATGAACGCTCCGAGAATGACGAGGATAAAGGTTATACCCGCGTCGCCGCCCACCGAGCGGTTAAGCACGACTCTGTGCTTTCTTGTTCTCAGTTTTGCCATATCATCTACCAACCTTTGAGAGCAGCTTCTTGACCAGGGAGTTCGCCCCGATCATTACGGCGAAGAGGACCACGGCAATCGCGGATGAATATCCGACTTCGAAACGTGCGCCGCCGTAGTCTTGCAGGTGGTGCATGATCGTCCACGCGCAGTAGTCGACCGAGGGGTTTCCGCAGAGAGCGTCGACGACGCCGCCGAAACCGAAGGTGCTGGTTATGGCCATGACGGCGCCGAACATCAGCTGCGGACGCATCGTCGGAAGGGTGATGTACCAGAGCTCCTGCCAGCGGTTGCGGACACCGTCCACGGCTCCGGCCTCATAGAGCGTGTGATCGACACCCTGAAGACCTGCGATGAAGGAAAGGAAGGCGGTACCGAGCGAGGTCCAGAGGTAAACCACTATACAGAGGGGCATGACGTAGTCGGCGTCCTCGAAGAACTGGATCTCGGTGTTGATCAGTCCGAGGTTGAGCAGCGTCGCGTTGACCCAGCCGTAGGAGTCTCCCGAGAAGAGGGTACCCCAGATAAGGTAGACCTGACCCGAAATGGAAGGTGCGTAGAATATAAGCGTGACGACCGCCCTGATCTTCGGCTCGAGTTCGTTGATGAACCACGCGACCATGAAGGACATAATATAGGAAGTCGGTCCGCATATCGCCGCGAACACGAAGGTGTTCTTTATGGCGAGCAGGAAAATATCATCGTCGAGAAATAGTCTGATGTAGTTGTCGAAAGCGACAAAGTTAGGTACCTGGAGAAGGTTGAAGTCGGTAAAACTTATAACCATCGAAACCAGAACCGGGGCGACCGTGAAGAGAATGAAGACGAGTATGAAGGGAGCTATCATAACGTAGCCGATCCAGTTGCGTTTCATTTCCTTCAGAGTCCACTGCGTCTTTGTCAGATTCTTCGAACCTACAGCAGCGGCTGCTGTTTTTGACATTGTTTTTCTCCTTATATAATATGTGTCGCCCGCGGATCAGTCCTGCGGATAGCTGGACTGGTACTCTTTGAGAGCACCGGCGCAGGTGCTGATATACTTGCAGACCTTGCCGAATATTTCGGGAGAAGCGGCGTTGAGCGCGTTTCCGGCGCCTTTCAGCGCGTCGATCAGATTATCGGGAATGTAGGTCTTGAAGGAGGCGTCCTCGGCCTCGATGTCGGCGAACGCTTTCTTCACCGCGTCGAGCTGCGCCTTGTACGTCTGTCTGTCGGCTTCGGAAATTACGGTGATATCGTCCTTCGTGAAGCCGGCCTCCGCCATCTGCGAATCCGATAACTCGCCGATCGAAGCCAGGAACATCTGGTATCTCTTCATCGCCAGAGTCTGACCTATCTCAAGGGTCTCAAGTCCGAACTCGGATCTCTTTCTCGAGATCTCCTTGTTAATGATCGTTATGTAGCTGCGCAGCTTGGCGACCGGATCATTGCCGTCGTTGTAGGCGCCGAGGAAGGAGAATTTGGTGTAACGGCCGATTATATAGGAACCGGGATAGTTCGGGATGGAAGCCAGGTTCTGGAACTGGGAGATGAGGTTCGTCTTTTCCCTGTTCGTCCAGGGCATCGTCTCAAGCGCCTGGATGTTGGCGGTACCGTGCTTGGCGGAGTCGCCGAGGATGGCTATCATCTCGTTGGAATACTTGACCTGGCAGTCGGAGCCGACGTGCCACTTCATGAATTCCCAGGTCTCCTTCTCCTGATCGCATCCGGTGATCATAACGATCGCGGAAACGGTGGAGACCGAAACGTTGTTGATGTAGGTTCCGCCCTTGCCGTCCGAAATCTCGTATCCGGGAACCGGAACGAACTGCCAGCGTCCGCGAAGCTCGGTCGCGAAAACGATCAGGTGGTTGTACGTTCCGTTGTAGCCGGCGATTCCTATCGGCATCTCGCCCGTTCTGAAACGGTTGGTAAAGTCGTATTTATAGGGGAAGGAATACATCGTGAACATATTGCACATCGTCTCGAAGGAGTCGAGCGCAAGGTTGGAGTCGAGGTTGATCCTCATTCCGTTGTCCGCGAAAAGCTTTCCGCCCATCTGGTAAAGGAAGATCTTGTAGTCGTTCGAAAGCCCGATCGTCATACTGTTGTCGGAAAGAATGGTGGCGGCTTCGAGCAGCTCGTCCCAGGTGTCAAGCGAATTGATCCCCAGGTCCGCCATAATGTCCGAACGGATGAACATCATCGGGAAGGACTGTGTCTCGGGCAGTCCGTAGTAGTGCATGACGTCCTGCTGGTCGGCGATACCGAGAACCAGCATTGCCGCTTCGTTGAACTGTGCCTTTTCGTTCCTGATCGGATTGCCCGCGTCGTCGTAGACCGTGTTGTACTCGTCGTCCACTTTATAGTAAAGCATATCGTGGAATCCGTCGTACTTTTCGATCGGCATCAGGGCTCCGCGGATGGCGTAGTTTATGACGTTGTCCTCTCCGAGTCCTATGTAGGCGTCCGGCCCGCTCCCCGCGAGAATCGAGGGAAGCAGCGTGCCGCCCGCGACGAGCTTGAGGTTGACCGGGTATCCGGTGGCGGGAGTGAAGTCCTTGTTGATCAGGTTTCTGATAACCTGCGCCTGGTCACGCCCGTAGGCGTTCCAGATCTCTATCGACTCCTCGATTGCGGCGGTGTCGGCAACGGCGCCCATACGGTCGTAGTTGCGCAGGAAGGACTGGATGAAGCTGGAGATCTCGTGTCCGAACGCCTGGAAGAAGTTGGCGTTGGCGCGGGGCTTCTTCTGGTCGGCTCCCTGAATGGTGAAGCTGTCTATCTGAAGCGGCTGCGTCTTGGCCGTGCTGAGCCAGGTACCGATGTTTCCTATACGGCTCTTGAGCTCCTTGAGGTTTCTCGCGATCTCCTCTTCGGGGTTCTTGCCCATTCTGTCGAGTATCCAGGACATCTTTTCGAGGATGGCGACGTTTGAGCTCTTGGTACCCGAAAGGGCGGTGAGTTCGTCGGCTATCTTCTGGATGCGGCCCGCCTGGATGATAATGTCGATGACGGTGTCGGGCATGACGCTCGAGAAGAAGTAGTCGCGGGATTCGTCGGGCTCGGCGCCCGTCAGTCTCATAATGTTGAGGTAGGCCTCGTTTATCGTATCGAGGGAATGCTGGACCGCCTGGACCACGTCTCCCATCGTTCCGAGAGAAACCTCGAATTTCAGCGTGTAGGTAACGCCCGCCTTGAAGTAGAATTCGCAGTCGACGTAATCGATCCTGCGGTTGCCCTTTTCATCGGTGTTGACCACGCCGTATCTCAGCGGCTCGGACTGCCAGTCGGGGCTGTAGTTGAAGCGCAGCTCTCTCGCCTCGTCGAAAGGAACGCCGTTGTAATATCCGGGAGTCCCTTCGGCGACGCTTTCGTCGCTGTAAATGTAAAGTATTCTCGATGAATACAGACCGTCGTTGACGTTCTGTCTGAAGCGCGGGATGATCTGATAGAGTCCGTCCGCGTTAACCGAGAACTGATATTCGATCCACTGGGACGAGACCTGCCACTTTTCGCCGCCTATCGTGTTGAGCATCACGCGGTGGGTGTCGCAGGGGGTGGTCAGCGCGCTGGATCTGTCCTCGACGGGATAGATGGTGCTCGAGGAATTGTGGAGCGGCTCCTCGCCCTGGATGACCACCTTGTCGGTTCCCTTGGGAGCGGAGGCGAAGGATGCGATGTAGCTTTCGTAAGACTGCATCTCCTCCGCCGGCAGGAGTTCGATCTCGCCGATCGCGAAGTCCTCGGCGACGGCGTCGAATGTAATTACGTTCTCGCCCTTTTCAAACACGAACTCGAACGGCTCCTTGAAAAAGCCGTCGATGTCGCGCAGATCGTAAACGCACCACTCGGGCGTCTGCAAAAATGTGGGTCTGATTTCGTTTTTGTCGATATCCTGCCTGAAGTAACGGGTTATGTTGCCTTTCTTGCTTTCGATGACGTACTTGTCCGCCTCGTCGTAAGCGGGGGTCCACACCTTGGTAAGACCGATGTTGTACGCCTCGGAAAAGGGAACGGCCCCGTTGATCCTGAGAATTCTCTGGATCGATGTGGCGTTCGTTTCGCCCTCTACCGGCCAGTATTTCAGTCGGATCGTG
This sequence comes from uncultured Ruminococcus sp., assembly GCA_902783905.1. Taxonomy (GTDB): domain Bacteria; phylum Bacillota; class Clostridia; order Oscillospirales; family CAG-272; genus CAG-390. The sequence goes on along the minus strand of CACZSP010000200.1, from coordinate 5,405 downwards.
TATTTTGCCGTTTCGGGAACGGTGAACCTGTACGCGACGATGCCTTCCGACCCCGTCCGCAGAGCCGTCTGTCCGTCGTACGTCTCGATGGAGACGGCGGCGGTGGTGCCTGCCTCGTAATAATCGGTTCCCGCGACCTTGACGGACGCTTTCGCCTTCGGGTAGAGCGTTTCGTTCGAGTATCTTGAGACGTAGGTCTCGTACGAAACGGTGCCCAGGAGTTCCTTTGCCTCTGAAATCGCGTTGCTCGAAAGCGATCTTTCCGGCTCGGTGACAGCGGTATCCGGCGCGGCGTCGTCCGCCGAAACGGACGTGCCGAAGCAGAAGACGGCTGTCAGAACCGCCAGAATGAAGGCAACTCCTCTCTGGAATTTCGTTAACATAACGGATCCTCCCGTATTTTTTTGGTGCGTATATAATATCACAATGCGATAATATTGTCAACAGGAATTTTATATTATATATTCATATTAAATTCGCCTGAAAGTCACGTTTTTCGGATTGTATTTCGCGGTCCCGTGACCGCTTCCGGACCCCTGCAATTGTATAAAACAAACAAGAAGGCAAAAAAGTCGAAAAAGCGCGCCGTTTTTATCCGAAAAACGGTTCCCGACGGCTTTTCCGAGTCGAAAACGCCCTTTTCCCCGGCGTTTTCCGGCTCAAATCCCCTGATCGCGCCTTTTTCCGGGATAAAAAAATCAGCCTGCAAAGGGGCGCCCGGCAGTCTGGGGCGTCCGGCTTTGCCGGCTGATTTGTGCACTTTCTACAACAGTTGTTAATTTTTTTAAAATTCGCTCGGAAAGGGCGTTTTCGCCGTTATCCGGCGCTTTCCCCGCTCTTTCCGGTGCTCTCCGCCGTATTCCCGGCGGATTCCGTTTTGCCGGTAATCAGCTTCCTGAGGATCGAAATATCGTCCTTTGAAAGTATCTCGGCGGCGGGATATCCGTCCTCCGGGACCTCGTCTTCGCCGTCCTCCGGAACGCCGGGAAGATAGTACCATCTTCCCCTCCCGGTCGGTCCGGCGATCCTTCCCGACGGTCCGGTCGAAACCGGACTTCCTCCGAAGCAGGGCCACAGGACGTATACCGGAGGATCGTCTTTGTCACCGGTCAGCTTCAGCGTCGTACCGGGTTCGAGTTCTCCGAGCGAGGTGACGAGGGCAAGCGCGTCCGCGTAGGTTCTCATCGTTCCTTTTCCGTCGATAAAGACTCCCGTGAGCTTCACCGAAGGTGATTCGGGCATTTTTCCGCTTTCGGTAAAGATATAGCGGGATCCCGAGGTCACTACCGCGAAAAGCTCTCCGTCGGCGTCGCCCTTTACCCGGTAAAGAGCCGGCCCGGTCATTCTGTCTGATATCTTTCCGATGAATTTACCCGTCTCGAAAGCAAATCCGTCCGAACCGTAGACTCTCTTCAGCGTGCTGGCGCGGTATACGAGAGTATCGGTCGACCCCTTCCATTCGGCGGCCACCGGATTCGCGTTTTTCCATTTATGATAAAAGACGGCGGTGACCGCTATCGGTATGATCAGGATCACCGCTATCACGGCAAGCGCTCTTTTCGTCATCGGTCAAACCTTTCCTTCGGTCGGACGGCGGAACCTTCTCCGCGGACCGAATCAGTCTTTCCTGTTCTTTTCCTTTTTATCTTTCTTCTCCCCTTTTTTCTTTTCCCAGGGGAAGGTTATCCTGGGCTCGGTCCCGGCGTAAATCCGCTTTATGTTCGGGATATGGGCGGCGATCACCGAGATCCCCATCAAGAGGGCGATCGGCATCCTGATTCCGAGAAGAGCCCCGTCCTCTCCGAATATCTTGTACCATTCGAAAAGAAACAGCGGCATCGTCAGGGCGGCCATCACCGATCCGAGCGAAACCATTCTCGAAACCAGAAGGACTCCGGCGAAAACGAGGAGACATATAAAGAACACCGGCGGATCGCAGAAGAGCAGGACGGCCGAACAGACGAGCATCCCCTTGCCGCCCCTGAATCTGTAATAGCAGGGGAACATGTGCCCGAGCATACAGAAAAAGCCGGCAAGATAGGCGCCTCCGCGTCCGTAGAAGAAAACTCCGGCAGCTACGGCAAGCGCCGTTTTCAGAACGTCTCCGGCAAGTGTGAGCAGTCCGCCTTTTTTGCCGAAAACCCTGAACATATTCGTCATCCCGGCGTTTTTGCTTCCGGATTCTCTTATATCCTTCCCGAAAACGGCGCGGGAGAAGATGACGGCGGAATTCAGGCTGCCGAGGAGATATCCCGCGGCGACGCAGCCGAAAAGACAGCCGAGGAGCACGAACATGACAGCCGTTCCCCGGATCTCATACTTTTCTACCAGGTATCTGAACAGACCGTCGTTGACAAATTCCCCGAAGGTCATATTCCCAGAGTCGCGGCGCCGATGATGCCCGCGTCGTTGCCGAGCTCGGCTATCCTGATCTCGGTCTCCTTGACGATCCCGCCGCCGTACTGTTCCTTGCGTATGATCGGAATGATCGGACGGAGCAGGTTGTCTCTTTCGTTCGAGATGCCTCCGCCTATCGAAATTACCTCCGGCTGGAAGATATTAACGATATTCGTTAGTCCGCAGGCGAGATAGGACGCGTATTCGTCGACGACCTCGCTTCCGGCGGGATCTCCCTGCTTCATAGCATCGAACGCCGTCCTGGCGGACACCTTTCCGCGCAGCGCGAAAAGATCCTCCATAACCGTCTGTCTGCCGGTTTTGCGGCATTCCTCCAGCTTCTCGCCGGTCATGGCGATAAGCGCCGTGGCGGAGCTGTACGCCTCCCAGCAGCCGCATCTGCCGCAGGAGCAGCGTCTGCCGCCCTTCTGAATGACGATATGTCCCAGTTCTCCTCCGGCGAAATTGAAGCCGGAGCAGATTTTTCCGTCGATTATTATTCCTCCGCCGACGCCGGTGCCGAGCGTGATCATAACCGAATTGCGGGTGCCTCTCGCCGCTCCGGCGACCGCCTCGCCCCAGGCTGCGGCGTTGGCGTCGTTTTCGACGTTGATCGTCTTCACCGGGAAATGCTCCCTCAGCATATCCGCGACCGGCAGACGGCGGAAGGGCAGATTGTTCGCGTATTCGACGACTCCGCGGTCGTGATCTGCGATCCCGGGGCTGGCGATACCGACGGCCGCGATATCGGCGACGCCGATGCCGCACTCTTCGACGAGCATCGAGCACGCCTTAGCCATGTCGGCAACGATAAGCGACGCGTCCCGCGACGCGCCGGTTGGTATGCTGACCTTTCTTATTATCTTCAGGTCGTCCGAAACGAGTCCGGCGGCGATATTCGTCCCGCCGAGATCAATACCTATTCTGTACATCTGGTTATCCTTCCTTAAAGTCCGTCGTCTATCAGGCGTATGTCGGCGCCGATACCCGACAGCTTGCCGACGATATCGTCGTATCCGCGTTCGATCGTTTCTATCCTCGAGATCTCGGTCATTCCCGACGCGGCGAGCCCGGCTATTATCAGCGCGGCGCCCGCTCTCAGATCGACCGCCGTCACAGGCGCGCCGCAAAGCTCCTTTTTGCCGATTATCGTCGCCGTGCGTCCCGCGACGTTGATGTCGGCGTTCATCTTGGCAAGCTCGTCGGCGTATCTGAAGCGGTTGTCGAAAACGCCCTCGGTTATGATCGAAGTCCCGTCCGCCATCGCGAGAAGTGCCGCGAACTGCGGGTGCATGTCGGTGGGAAATCCCGGGTAGAAGAAGGTCTTGATATTTACGCTCGACAGCCTCGACGAACGGCTGACGGTAAGACAGTCGTCGCCCTCGTCGACGCCGGCGCCCATTTCGATCAGCTTTGCCGTCACCGTCTCCATGTGCTTCGGGATGACGCCCTTGACCCTGACTCTGCCTCCGGCCGCCGCCGCCGCGACCATATACGTCCCGGCTTCGATCATATCCGGTATGATCGTATACGAGCATCCGTGAAGCTTTTCTACTCCGGTTATCTTTATAAACGACGTTCCGGCGCCGGTTATGCGGGCTCCGCACATATTGAGAAAGTTCGCGAGGTCGACGATATGCGGCTCGCGGGCGGCGTTGTCGATGGTCGTCCTTCCCTCCGCCTTGACGGCGGCGAGCATAACGTTGATCGTCGCTCCGACCGAGGCGATGTCGAGATAAACCGATCCGCCGCGCAGTCCCCCGGGCCCCGCGACAACGTGGTTCAGCCCGCTTTCAACGCCCGCCTTTGCGCCGAGCGCCTCGAATCCCTTTATATGCTGATCTATCGGGCGCACGCCGAAATCGCATCCGCCCGAAAAGCCCACCTTTGCCTCGCCGAATCTGCCGAGCTCGGCGCCGAGCAGATAGGTGGACGCCCGCAGGCGGGAGACGAGATCCTGCCTTGACGTCTGACCCGCGAGTTTTTTCGTGTCGACGGTGATCGTCCCGCCGCCCGTACGGATGACGACGGCTCCCATATCCTCGAGAATCTTCAGCGAAAGGTTGACGTCGGTGACGTCGGGAACGTTTTCGAGAGTGCATTTGTCTTCGGTGAGAATGCAGGCGAAGATTATCGGAAGAGCCGCGTTTTTCATTCCGCTGACGCTTATGTCGCCCCGGAGCTGACGGCCTCCGTTGATGATGATTTTCTTCATTTGACAGGGTTCTTTCCTTATTTTGTCATACAAAGTAAATTATATCATAAATAACGGCAAAACGAAAGCCTTTTTATGAAATAAAAAAACTTTTTTCCGCGCCGACGTTTTTTCTTGACAATTTACGAAATCAGAGTATAATGATTGTGAATACAGCGTTTTATAGCAAGGAGTCCGAAATGAAAGAATTTTACCGCCTTAACGTCGCGGGACTCGAGCGCGACCTGCCCCTCTGCAAACTCAACGACAAACTGAAGATCGCCGCCTTCGTCATCTTCGGCGATCCCGAGCTCACCACCGCCTGCGCCGCCGCCCTTCTGCGGCTCGCTCCCGAATACGACTACGTCATCACAGCCGAAGCCAAGGGGATCCCGCTGGCTCACGAAATGGCGCGCCTCGACGGAAACCGCAGGTATCTGCTTGCCAGAAAAGCCCCGAAGCTTTATATGAAAAATATCCACGAGGTAACGGTGCGTTCTATCACCACCGCCCGCGAGCAGAAGCTTTACATCGACTCGGAGGACGCCGCCCGGATGAAGGGAAAACGCATCCTCATCGTCGACGACGTCATCTCGACCGGCGAGTCGCTCCGCGCGCTCGAACAGCTGGTCGAATCCGCCGGCGGCGTTATATGCGGAAGGATGGCTGTTCTCGCCGAGGGCGACGCCCGGGACAGAGACGACATCATCTATCTCGAAAAACTGCCTCTGTTCGACAGCGAAGGGAACGAGATTTAAGGCAATACCGCACAATGCGCGTGCGTGTATTGGCGAGAGATTTTTGTGTCTGTTTT
>CACZSP010000199.1 GCA_902783905.1 uncultured Ruminococcus sp. | reverse complement strand
CGTTTCGAACGCAAAATCGGTATTTGATATTTTCTACTTCATCATCGGCTTCGTTCTCGTCCCCGCCCTTCTCAAAGGGTTGAACATCCGAGTCGTCGCGATGATCGTCCTTCCGCTTTCGCTGCTCATGCTCATACCGATCTTCATGATCAAGGAAGACGATCTGCGGGATGACGGCGGGGAGATTCAGAGGGATCCTCCTCTCAACATCGTGAAGTCGATGGGATATACCTTCAAAAACCGCATTTTTATCATCTGGATGCTCGTTTACTCGATCATGACCTTCGGAGTTCAGCTCTTCCTAGGAGGAATCAACGAGTATTTTTCGAAGACCGGCATGAGCATGATGATCGTCATGTCCTGCTGCTTCGCTCCGGTTCCCTTCACGCTTATGATCTACAACAAAATCCTTCGCAAGCACGGGTTCGGAGCCGCTTTCCGCTATACGGTATTAACCTACGCCGCGGGAATGATATCCATGTTCTTCGTCGCGAGGCTTGGCGCGGGAACGGTGAAAACGGTCTCCGCCGTGGTTGCCGGACTCATCTCCTCCCTCTCGATCGGCTCGCTCTTCGCGGTCGGCTACTCGGTGCCGTCGCAGCTTGCCGCAGACGAGGAAGCGAAGACCGGACACTCCAACTCCGCCATGTACTTTGCAGTTCAGGGGCTCTTCTCGGCTGTCGCGGCGGGAATCGCGACAGGTCCGGTGCTTAACGGACTGAAAGAAAGCGAAAAAGTGGTCACAATGACCCTGATCTGCGCCGCCGCGATGCTCGTCTCCTTCGCGCTGACCTTCATCCTTCCGGTTTCGGTGCGGAAGATGGGCAGGGAGACTCCCGAAGCCCATAAAAAAGCGGATTGATTCAGATGTCGGTCAAAAGGATAAACGGTATACACCTCGATCTGATGCTCAGAAACGGCCTGGCCAATCTTCACAGATACGAGGCCGAAGTCAATAAAATGAACGTCTTCCCGGTTCCGGACGGAGACACCGGAACCAACATGTACATGACCCTCAAAAACGGTCTTGATTCGGCAAAACCGACCGAAGAATCGGGAAGATATCTGAAATCGCTGAGCGACGGAATGCTGCTCGGCGCCAGAGGCAATTCGGGAGTCATTCTTTCGCAGTTTTTCAAGGGCTTTTTCCTGGAACTGTCCAGATGCGGACTTCTCGGCCCGGGGGAGCTGCGTGCAGGACTCATCCGCGGATACCGCACCGCCTACGAAGCGGTAATTAATCCCGTTGAAGGGACTATGCTCTCGGCAGCCAGGGAAGGCATCGAACACATAAGAACGCAGATCACGAGAAATACGACTGTCGATTCGCTTCTCGCGATGTACGTCGCCGAGATGAAAAAGACGCTTTCCTTTACTCCCGAGATGCTTCCCGTACTGAAGGAAGCGGGCGTCGTCGACAGCGGAGCCTACGGTTTCATACTCATTTTCGAAGGAATGCTGTGCTATCTCCGCGGAGAAACGATAGATCCCGGAAGCGACGTCACCGAAACCCGGAACGACGCGGCTCCGTCACCCGATTTTTCTCTCTTCGACGAAAACAGCCGTTTCGAAGACGGTTACTGCATGGAGTTTATTCTCCAGCTTATGTCGAACGGGGAATACGATCAGTCCTTCTCTCTCGAAAAATATATTTCGATGCTGAAAAGCCGCGGCGAGTCGATCGTCTGCGTTCAGGACGGCAAGCGCGTAAAAGTCCACGTGCACACGAAAAAACCCGCGAATATTATTCACAACTCCCAGAAATACGGAGAATTTCTTACCTTCAAGCTGGAAAACATGCAGATCCAGCACAACGAACACGACAAAACGGTAGAAAAAAAGAAAGAACACAAACCGCTTGCCGTAATCGCCGTAGCAAACGGAGAAGGCGTAAAGCAGCTCTTTTCCGATCTCGGCTGCGACGTCGTCCTCGACGGCGGGGTGACGATGAATTCTTCTTCGAACGATTTCGTCGACGCCTTCGACCGGCTTGACGCTGATGCGATAGCGGTGCTTCCGAACAACAAAAACGTTATCCTTGCGGCCCGTCAGGCGGCCTCTCTCCGCCCGGATAAAAACGTAACCGTCATCCCCAGCGAAAGCTTTGCCGAGGGTTATTTCGCGATAGCCATGGATATTCAGGACAGCGATGATATCGCTATGCGTCTCGAACAGATGAACAGAGGCATAGAAGGAGTTATCACTCTTTCCGAAACCACGGCGTCCCGCGATTATTCCTACCGCGAGATAAGCTGCAAAAAAGGAGACGAAATAGTCCTGCGCGACGGAGAACTGGTCTGCGTTTCATCTGACAGGACGGCGGCTCTGACAGAAGCTCTCCGGATGATAGACGAGGCGTCGGACCGCGAGACCTGCGTACTGTTCAAAGGATCGGGAATATCCGATGAAGAGGGAGAAACGCTCTGCGATACCGTCCGTTCGATCTGCCCTTTGGCGGACCCGGTCCTTATCGACGGCGGTCAGGAAATATATCACTGGATACTGGGGATACTTTGAATCATGCTCTGGCTGTATATAACACTTGCCGTAATCGGCATCTTTCTCTTCTTTTTCCTCTTCCCCACTCTTATTATGTCCGGGGTCCTGTATACGATACTTCTCGTCAGAAACAAAAAGGAAAAGTGGGGGCGCGAGTGCAGCATCCCCGACGACGAGGAATACCGGCGTATGTTCGATACCGGGATGGCGTGGGAAAAGCGATACTATGATAAAAAACGCGAGGTATCGATAACCAGCGACGGACTGAAACTCTGCGGCGAATATTTCGATTTCGGAGGACGCCGTGCGGTGATAATAATCGCCGGAAGAATGGAATCGCTGCTCTATTCCTACTATTTTGCCGAACCCTTCCGCGAGGCGGGATTGAACGTTCTCGTAATCGACAACCGCGCCCACGGAAACTCGGAAGGAAAGGTATCCTCACTTGGATATAAGGAATACCGCGACGTCATCCGGTGGTGCCGGCTGCTTCACGACGAACTCGGAAACGAAAGGATCACCCTGCACGGTATTTGCATAGGCGCTTCGACGGCCCTGTTCACCGAAACGTCTCCCGACTGCCCCGAATACGTCGACTCGATTATCGTAGAAGGAATGTACGTAAACTTTTACGAATCCTTCAAAAATCACATGATTGTCGACAGGCCGGAAAAGCCGAGATTCCCCATAATGCAGGGAGTCATGATTCACATTCGCTTCTTCTCGGGAGCCAACGTCGTGACCGACGGTCCTTTGAAGAGGATAGACCGGCTGAAACGCCCCATCCTTTTCCTTCACAGCCGCGAGGACAAATATTCGACCCCGGACAAGGCGGTACTTTTATTCGACAAATGCAGATCCGAAAAGAAACTCGTGTGGTTCGATAAAGGCGCTCACTCGAGGATAAGGATCAACAACACCGAAGCGTACGATAATGCGATAAAGCGTTATCTCGACGGATTAAACTGATTTCACGGGGATTTCCCCTGAAAAATATAAACAAAAGAGGTTTACCATGAACCAGGATTACAACTACCAGGCGCCCGCGCAGGTGCAGCCGCAGCCCAATCTGCTTGTATTCGGTATTCTCAGCCTCGTGTTTGAAATGATCCTCGGGATCATCTTCGGAGCGATCGGTGTGAAGAAAGGCAAAGAATATGTCGCACAGGGCGGCGTTCTGACCGGAGCATCCAAAGTCGGCTACATTCTTTCAAGAGTCGGCCTGATCCTCGGCATTGTCACGACTGTCGTCGTCGCCATTTACGTCATTATCCTGATCGCTGCCGGAGTCGGCATCGCAGCCAACGGCGGATTTGATTTCGATTTCTGATCTCAACTCACCGTCAATCCGCGCGGGGATCCCGCTTTTACAGGTTCCCGCGCGGATAAATCATTATTTCTGCGGGTCTCGTTAAGTGTTAAAATCATCAAACGGAAAATCAAAAAAGGCAAGACTGAAAAAGATTATCTCAATCGGTCTTGCGGCAGTATTGATATACGTAACGGTGTCTTTCATTCTGACAGCCGTGGTTTTTTCCGTGCTTTTCAAAAGGAGCGATTCGACTCTTCCCTTCCTTTACACGTTTGACGAGCTTTCCGACGAAATTCCCGATCCGCGCGAAGTAACCTTCAAGTCTGACGGAAATCTTCTGAAAGGCAAGATCTACGAGCCGGAGATATCCAAAGGACTGGTCGTCGTTGCCAACGGAACCAGGAGCAACTCAGACTATCATCTTACGAAAATCGAGCGCTTTATCTGCGACGGGTGGACGGTAGCGACCTACGACGCCACCGGGGTCGGCGAAAGCGAGGGACGCGGTATCAAAGGTCTTCCTCAGATAAAACGCGACCTTGCGGCTTTTCTCGCGTTCCTGAGAGATACCGGTGAATTCAGCAGGGACTCTGTTGCTCTGATCTTCGGGCACAGCGCGGGAGGATACGCCGCCGCCTGTATGCTTTCCGACGAATACTCGGACGAGGATTTCGGTATCGACGGAATAGTTTCGGTTTCCGGTTTCGACAGACCTGTTGACGTTATGCTGTACAACGCAAGAAAATACGTCGGGGTCTGGGCTGACATACAGTACTGTTTCATTTATCTTTACAATTTTATTCTATTCGGAAAAGACGCGGATATTTCCGCCTTCGACTGCGTAAACTGCAGCGAGGTGCCCGCGCTTATAATAAACGGCGCGAACGATAAAACCGTTCCGCCCGAGATCGGTCTTGCCCGTTACGACGGAAGTTTTACCGATCCCAACGTGACATGTATCGAGATCTCCGAAGGACCGCGGGCGGAACACAGCACCGCCTGGCTCAGCGATTCATCCGCTGAATACGTCAACAGGTTCAATGACGGTGACGTTCCGGACAAGAACGCCGCCAACGAACTTGACGAATCGTTCATGAACGACGTACTCGGATTTTTCGACAGTCTTATCAATAACTGAAATCAGGAGAGCAGTTTTATGAGCTTAAAGGATTCATGGAAAGAAGCCGGCAAAGGACTGGGAAAATCCTTTGCCGGCCTCGGAAAAACCATTATTAAATCTGCCGAAAAAGGCGTCGACGCGATAGATCCTCCCCCCGCTTCCGACAAGCCGCAAAAGGAGGAAGATCTCCGGGAAGACTGGAAAAAAGTCGGAAAAACGTTCGGCGAGACCGGTAAATCTCTCGGCAAAGCTTTTGCCGGTACCGCCAGAAAAGTAATAAACGCCATAGATGAAGAACCCGAAGAAAAAAGCGGCACTTCAGACGGGGAAAGCACAAAAGAGGACACTGACAGCAAATAATAGCTGTTTTGCGTCCTGCCGGCGGTATACGTCGCCGTAATTGCTGCGGTCAAACACCGCACACCCGTATTTTACATAGGGATTGTTTAAAAAATTTCTTCGCGAGACCGCGACGTTTTTGCACGTTTTTCAGCAGAAATCTAACTGAAAAGCTGCAAAAACCGAAATTCTCGCGCAAATTCGGCG
>CACZSP010000198.1 GCA_902783905.1 uncultured Ruminococcus sp. | reverse complement strand
TATTTCTCTTTGAAGTCGCTCTACAACGACACGCTCCGCACGCTTGAGGAAGCGAAACTCGTCGCCGAAAAAGAAGCCGGGGAAACCGCTGTAAAGATCGCCGCCGCCCAGGTCGAATACGACGAGACTTATTCCGAATTCCTGTCGGTACTCAAGTTCTCCTACGAAGGAGGAAGTGCCAACTATATCGAGGCGATCCTCGGTTCCGCCAGTCTTTCAGAGCTGCTTTCTTCGGTCGAACGCATCGGTTCGCTGCTCGGCTACAACGACCGGGTGATGAAAAAGCTCGAATCGCAGAAAAGCGCACTGAAGGAAGAATACGAAAAGCAGGCGGCTGCCGTCGCCGAGAAGGAAAGCGCCGTCGCCGAATACGAAGAAAAGCTCGCCGAGCTTGAAGAATGGTCGAAACAGAACGAAGAAGAGCTTGCCGCTCTTGAAAAAGAAATCGACGAGATAGTCAGCCGCACCTCGGAATACACCGACCGTTCCGACGTCCTCGAAGCCGAATTCAGAAAAGAAGTCGAAAGGCTCGAGGAGGAGGAAAACAAAAAACGCGCCGAAGCGGCCGAACAGGCGCGCCTCGCCGCCATAAAAGCCGAAGAGGAACGCAAGGCAGCAGAAGAAGCGGCGCGCCTCAAGGCCATCGAAGAAGCGGCTCGCGGGCAGGGATTCCTCTGGCCTCTGCCGATGACGAGCATATATATCACCTACAAATTCGGGACCAGACTTCATCCCGTTTACAACGTCTACAAAACTCACTACGGTATCGACATCGCCTCTCCGAAAAACACCCCGGTTTACGCCGCAAAACCCGGTATCGTGACCGTCGCCCAGTATCATTCGTCTTACGGAAATTATATAATGATAGACCATCTCGACGGCACGACGACGCTTTACGCGCATCTCAACACCGGCACGACAAAGGTTCAGAAGGGCGACACGGTCCAGCGCGGACAGGAAATCGCCGGAGTCGGAACGACCGGCCTTTCCACCGGATATCATCTGCATTTCGAGGTCCGGGTAAACGGCAACTGCGTCGATCCTCTCAATTATCTGGCGGTAAAACCTTCCAATCTGACAATACTCGGCTGAACGGAACGGTAAAGATATGAAAAAAAAGATCAGTCTGTCGATTGCGGTGATCGCGGCGGTCGTCGCTCTGATTATCGGAGCCATGAGCGCTTTCACCTTCACGCATGAAGCTTACAGAAGAAAACTCGCCGCCGCTGCCGCGGCGTCTCCCGGCGGCAACGCCGAAGAAACCCTCGAAGGCAAGCTCGGCGAAATCTGCAAAACCATTACCGAAAACTCCTATTACGACGTTGACGTCGAAGATCTCTGCAAATCGCTGCTTCTCGGATACATCAACGTCAAGGAGGACCCCTACGCCTATTATTACACCGGAGAAGAACTTACGCAGATGCGTGCGCAGAACGCCGGAGACAATCAGGGCATCGGGGTAACCGTTATATATGAAGAAGACGTCGGCGCGATCAAGGTCGTGACCGTCGTGCCCGACAGCCCGGCTCAGAAAGCCGGGATTGAGGCGGGGGATCTGATAGTATCGACCGGCACCGGCGACGGCGCCGAATCGGTTAAAGATCTCGGTTACGATAAAGCACTGGAAAAGCTGCGCGGAGAATCGGGTACCTACGCCGAATTTTCGGTCGTCCGCGGAGGCGATTTCGATCATCCGATCGAATTCCGCATACTCCGCGAGCATTACGTTTCAAGATCGGTTTTGTGGCACGTGTCGGATACTCTGATCGGCGGTGAGAAGGTCGGCATCGTAAAAATCACCGGGTTCGACCTTACCGCCCCCTCTCAGTTCGACGAGGCTATGGACGATCTGCTGCGGGAGGGTTGCGATTATTTCGTCTTCGACGTCAGATACAATCCCGGAGGCGATCTGCTTTCGATAAGAGCAGTACTCTCAAGAATCCTTAACGAGGGCGACGTAATAATCCGCACGCGCGATCACGACAAAAACGAGGAGATAACGCGCGTGGAGACTTATCAGGATATATACTGCGGGGTCGACAAAGACGATATCGCCAAATACCGCGAGGCCGTCCTGGGAAAATCCGCCGTCCTCGTCAACGGAAGCACCGCGAGCGCGGCCGAGCTCTTCACGTCGGCTCTGAAGGACTACGGAATCTCGAAGATAATCGGAGAAAAGACCTACGGCAAAGGGAGCATGCAATCGATTATTCCGCTCAAAAAATACTCAGGCGCCGTCAAGCTGACGACGAAAATGTACTTCCCTCCTCTGTCCGATGGTTACAACGGCATAGGAATCACCCCCGACGAGACCGTCCCGCTCGACGACTCACTGAAAAACAGGAACATATACGATATCACCGACGCCGAGGACAATCAGCTTCAGGCGGCGCTCGATTCACTGAAAAAACAATAAACCGGATATATATTGAAAGGCAATTATTATGGCAAAACAGACAGTTTTTTACACCCCGGAAGGGTACAACGAACTTGTTGAGGAACTTTCTTATCTCAAGAACACCCGCCGCGGCGAGATAGTCCACGACATCGAGGTCGCGCGCGGCTTCGGAGATCTTTCGGAAAACGCCGAATACGACGAGGCCCGCATCGAACAGGCCAAGGTCGAGGCGCGTATTAAGGAACTTGAGGAAAAGATCAGAAACGCCGAGATAATCGACGAAAGCACGGTCGAAACCGGCATCATTTCAGTCGGTTCGACGGTCACCGTTTACGATCCCAAATACGACGAGGAGGAAACCTTCTCCATCGTCGGCTCGAACGAGATCAACGCGTTCGAAAACAAAATATCCGACCTGTCCCCGATCGGAAAGGCCCTTGTCGGACATCACGCCGGCGAATCGGTCACCGTCGATTCCCCGAAGGGCAGTTTCACGCTTGAAATCAGGCATGTCGAAAGAACAAAGAAGAACTGACGGATAAAAAAATGGCAGAACTTGAAAACAGCAACGGTACCGGACAGTCTCCGGCCGAGATAAACAGCGTACTCGCACAGCGCCGCGAAAAGCTTTCCGCGCTGCAGTCGGCGGGGCGCGATCCCTTTACGATAACCGAATTCGACCAGACTCATCATTCGGCGCAGATCGTTTCGAATTATGACGAATTCGAGGGGAAAACCGTAAAAATCGCCGGAAGGATGATGTTCCGGCGTGTGATGGGCAAGGCCTCCTTCTGCAATATTCAGGACAGGGACGGCTCGATCCAGGTCTACGTCGCCCGCGACAGCGTCGGCGAGGAATCCTACGCGGATTTCAAAAAGAGCGACATCGGAGATATTTTCGGAATAACCGGAATCGTTTTTAAAACCCGCACCGGAGAGATCAGCGTCCACGCGGACGAGATAATTCTTCTTTCAAAATCGCTTTCTCCGCTGCCCGAGAAATTCCACGGACTGACGAATACCGATATGCGCTATCGTCAGCGCTACGTGGATCTGATAATGAATTCCGATTCGAAGGAAGTCTTTATCAAGAGATCGAAAATCATCGCGGCGATCCGCAGATTCCTCGGTTCGCGCGACTTTCTCGAGGTCGAGACCCCGATACTCGTCCAGAACGCCGGAGGAGCAGCGGCGCGTCCTTTCGAGACACACTACAACGCTCTCGGAGAGGACTGCAAGCTGCGTATTTCTCTCGAGCTTTATCTGAAGCGGCTGATCGTCGGAGGACTTGAAAGAGTTTACGAGATCGGACGCGTCTTCCGAAACGAGGGCGTCGACACCCGCCACAACCCCGAATTCACCATGATGGAAATCTATCAGGCGTTCACCGACTACCGGGGTATGATGGAACTCACCGAATCGCTCTGGCGCACCGTCTCCCGGGAGGTCCTCGGAACCGACAAGGTTGTTTACAACGGCATCGAGATCGACTTCGGGAAGGACTTCGAACGCATCAGCATGGTCGACGCGGTAAAGAAGTATTCGGGAGTGGATTTTTCGAAGATCGGAACCGACGAAGAGGCGAAAGAGGCGGCAAAAGCCCACGGGATCGCCTTTGAAGAAAGGCACAAAAGAGGCGACGTACTCAACCTTTTCTTCGAGGAATACGTCGAAAAGCATCTTCTCCAGCCCACCTTCGTCATCGACCACCCGGTGGAGATTTCTCCGCTGACGAAGCGCAAGCCTGACGACCCGCGCCACGTCGAGCGCTTCGAGCTCTTCATAAACGGCTGGGAGATGGCAAACGCCTACTCCGAACTCAACGATCCGATCGATCAGCGCGCCCGCTTTGCGGCCCAGGAAGAACAGTTCGCAAAGGGCGACGCCGAGGCCGAGCACACCGACGAGGACTTTCTGCACGCCCTCGAGATCGGCATGCCACCCACGGGGGGAATCGGATTCGGAGTCGACCGCATGTGCATGATCCTCACCGGCGCCGCCGCCATCCGCGACGTCCTTCTCTTCCCGAC
>CACZSP010000197.1 GCA_902783905.1 uncultured Ruminococcus sp. | reverse complement strand
TTGCCCGGGAAATGAGCAGATCTGTAAGGGAATATTTGAAGCAGTATTCTGAAGAGAGCGGGCAGTGAACGGTAAATTTAAAATGAAAAATGAATAATTAAATGCCTCATTTTTTAATTTTCAATTTTTCATTTTTCATTCCCGTTTCAAATTCTCCTGCACTCCATATAATACCTCTTGTCGTCTGCGTGGCCCATCGAGAAGGTCTTTCTCGGAAGGCAGCCGTCGCGTCCCACAGAGGAGAACAGATCTCCCTTTTCCATTCCGCGGAAAAGGAATCCGAGATATCCTTCCCGCGACGCGAGAGAACGCAGCTCGTCTTCGCCGTGAATGTAATCGGTATCCGAAACGAAGCGCTTCCCTTCTCCGTCAAGGAAGGTCTGGAGCGTCGTGACAGGCAGCGAAAACCTGGCGGACCGGGATGATATGACGCGTTCGCCTTTCCCGCTCACCGCCGTGAACGACTGTCCGGGAAGTTCCCCGGGTACCGACGCGAATTTGCGGAAGGCGTCAAGCAGCTCCTCCGGCCGGTCCGTCTTAACAAGGCGGTAAATCGGCTCGAATTCGAGCGACGCGTCGTAAATATTCACGATCTCGCACAAAGCGTACCTTGCAAAAGGGTGGCGCTCCGACTCGCCCGACGCCTTCAGCTCCTCCCACGCCGCCTTTGCCGTGGCAAGAGAGTGATTGCCGTCTCCAACAGCCAGGAGCGGCTCTCCGGGCTTTGCGAGGGCTTCCAGCGCGCTGTCGGCCGCCCTGATCTCAGAGGCCGAGACGAAAGAACCGCGCAGGTAACCGCCCCTGCCGTAAAGCGGGAAGGAATAGGCGTCCGGCTTTCTGCCGGCGAACCCTCCGAGGACGGTATCCCCCGGATCGTTTATCAGGATCATAACGTGAGGCATTTCGATCGGGGATCCTCTCCTGACTGCAAGCCGCGGAGGGATCCTTTCAGCGACCGTCCGTTCGGTGGCTCTGATCGCCGACCGCGATCCCGCCGAGTAATCGTATTCCTCGAGATCCACCGCCGCGACAAGTCCGCGGCGTATCTTTCCCTCCGACGTCGTCCTTTCAACGTACACGCCGCAGTTTTCGTACTCTTCGAAAACGCCGTCCGACAGATACTTTTCCATTGTCGCGTGAATCGCGGGAACAAGCTCGCCGGCGCTTGAAAGTCTCGCCTCGGGCAGCATAAGGCGCAACGTCGACGGATCGTCTCCGACGAAGGCTTCGAAACGGTCCCAGTAACCGGGATCCGACGTATACTGGTCGCAGGCGATCGACGCCCATGCCGTCAGTTTCCCGGCCGGAAGCCGGGGCAGAAGGATATTTGCGGGCAGAATATGCATTTTTTTCTTTTCTCCCTTAAAAAGGTTGCATTCGCAACTAATTTGTGATATAATTTAGGCAGCATAAAAGAATGGAAGTGATTCAATGAACGGCGGTTATTACGGCGGTCCGCGTGGCGGCACGGACGATTACTTAAAGATCGCTCCTCCGTCCGGGCTTCGCGACCTTCCGAGGTTCATACGGGAGCTGCTCGGCGGTTTTTTCTCCCGGCTCGGATACACCTTCGCTCTGGTATGGAAGACCGATCCTCTGATACTCTTTACGATGCTCTTCATCTCGATATTCGACGGCGTCATGGGACCCGTCGGTACCGTTCTGTCCTCCAGGGTCATCAACGAGATGCAGCTCGTCCTCGTCGACCGCACGAAAGCGTCGGAATCGGGAATACCCTATACCGCCACCTTTATCGGTTCCGCGGTGCTCGGAATGCTGATAGTCCTGTTCGTTTACAGGATCATCAACCGGGTCACCAACCGCATATCGAACACGATAATGAGGATTGCCGGCGAAAAAGTCGTCCGCACCGTCAAGGTGCAGATAATGGAAAAAGCGAAAACCGTCGATCTCGCTTCATTCGACAGACCGGAGTTTTACGAGAAGCTGGAAAACGCGAACCGTGAAGCCGGAAACAGGCCGATCAGCACCCTTCAGTCGACCTTTTCCATCATGTCGACCCTCATATCCTTCTTCTCCTACCTCGCTATACTGGCGACCGTTCCCGACATGTGGTGGATGCCTCTCGGTATAGTGATAATCACGGTGCCCTCCGCCATCGTCAGCTTCGTCTACCGGCGCAAGCATTTCAGATACATCAGATACCGTTCTCACGACCGCCGGCAGATGAGCTACTGTTCCGAAACGCTGGTCAACAAGGACCTCGTAAAAGAAATAAGGATTTTCGATCTTTCGGACACCTTCATCGGCAAGTACAAGGAGGTCTTTGAAAGATATTTCAAGGGGCTGCGGCGGCTGATCATGCAGGAGAACTTCTGGATGGTTGTCATCGCGGTGATATCGGCGCTTGTCAACTGCTTCTTCTACGCGATGATCGCCCACGGAGTCTTCGTCGGCAGATTCATGATAGGCGACTACTCCCGCTATACCAACTCGCTGACCCAGATCGCAACCTGCGTGACGACGCTGATCAACACCTCGGCGTCGATATACGAAGGCACCCTGTTCATCGACAACCTCATCGCCTTCCTGAAGGAAAAGCAGACGGTCGTCCCGGCGTCGGCTGAACCGGCAAGGATAGCCCACGGCGAACCCCACACCATCGTTTTCGATCACGTTTCCTTCGCCTATCCCGGAAAGGACTACAACGTCATCAACGATTTTTCGACGACTATCGCCCCCGGGGAGACGGTCGTCCTCGTAGGACTGAACGGCGCCGGAAAAACGACGCTTATAAAGCTGCTGACCCGGCTTTACGATCCGACCGAAGGAAGAATTCTTCTCGACGGAAGGGATCTCCGGGAATACGACGTGAAGGACCTTTACTCGATGTTCGGAATAATCTTCCAGGACTTCGGGAAATACGCCTTCTCGGTTCGCGAGAACATCGCCTTCGGCGACATCTCCAGGGAGCAGGATGACGAAAGGATCCGTCAGAGCGCCGTTCACGGAAGCGCCGACGTGTTTATCGACGGCCTTCCTCTCGGATACGACACGCCGCTGACAAGGATATTCGAGCAGACCGGCGTCGAACTCTCCGGCGGGCAGTGGCAGAAGCTGGCGATTGCCAGAGCGTTCTACCGCGATTCGGATATAATGATACTCGACGAACCGACCGCGTCGCTCGACCCGATGGCCGAGCAGGAGGTCTTCAACCAGTTCGACAGCCTGCGCCGCGGAAAAACGACCATATTCGTCTCCCACCGCCTGTCAAGCGCCGTGATAGCCTCCAAGATACTCGTAATGCAAAACGGCAGACTCATCGAGGAAGGCAATCACAGAGAGCTGATGGAGGCGGGCGGAGAGTACTTCAAACTCTTCTCCACCCAGGCGAAACGTTATCTCGAGGGCGGCATCGACTTCGTGGACCGCGTCGAGGAAAGAAAACCGCGCCGGCACCGCGAAGGCGGAACCGGCGGATCGTACGAAGGCTATCAGGATGAATACGGATTCGAAGGAAACTCCTGAGCAAGTATCGCGCAGACGCCGACGTCGTAAAAACTTCCGTCGATCCGCACGCCTCCCCGGCGTATCCCTTCGAACTTCATCCCGGCTTTTTCCATAACCCGTCTGGAACTGTCGTTCCCGACGATATAGCGGGACTCGAGACGGTGAAGTCCCAGTTCGCAAAACGCAAATCTTTCGACCCGGCAGAGCGCTTCGGGGGCGTAGCCCCTACCGCGGTATGCCGGGTTGATTACGTATCCGGCTTCGGCGGATGAATTGTTCAGATCGAATGACGTGAACCCGCAGGTCCCTATCATCTTCCCCTCTCCGCCGTCCGGATCGCGAAGAACCACCGCCCAATCGTAAAACTCGCCGCGGCGGTATTTGGCCGTTATCAGGTTAAGATAGCTTTTCGTCGTGCGCAGGCTGTCGTGCGGCTTCCAGGTCAGGTATTTCGTGACGTCGTCGCGGCTTGCGTATTCGAACATATCCTCCGCGTCGTCCGGCCGCATCTGGCGAAGAATAAGCCGGTCGGTGCCGAGAACGGGAGGTTTTGAAAAGGTGCGTTTAAGATCGATTCTGTCCATTCCGTCAGCCGATCCGGTCGCTCCCGTCGTCGGGAATGACCTCCCTGACGGCGGCGATGGCGCATTCGATCATTCCGTCGTCGGGCTCCTTCGTAGTGATGTGCTGAAGCCAGACGCCGGGAGCCGATATTATCCTTGTGAAAAGGTTGTCGTGCCTTCCCGCGAGTCTTATGAGTTCGTATCCGAAGCCCATTATCAGCGGAAGCAGAAGCAGCGAAACCCCTGTGCGCGCGATAACGTTGAGCGCACCGTTGTCCACCAGCTTAGCCGGAATGAACATTGTGAAGAAGATCGAGACAAGCACCGAAAGAATGAGGAAGGAGGTTCCGCAGCGCGGATGGAAGCGCTTCTGGATCCTGACGTTTTCAACGGTCAGCTCCTCGCCCTTTTCGTAGCAGAAAATCGTCTTGTGTTCGGCGCCGTGATACATGAAGGTACGGCGAATGTCCTTCATCAGCGAAACTGCCGCCATATATCCGATGAGTATCATGATCTTCATTATTCCGGTGATCGCCGAACGAAGGAGCGAGTACCCCCAGCCGTCCCCGTCGATACCCGGGAAAATCCTGCAAAGAAGCTGGTAAACCGATTCGGGAATCACCTTGAACAGAACGATCGACAGTCCCAGAGCGAGAACGACGCTTACTATCATAATAGCGGTCATTCCCGGAACCTTTCCGTAGCTCTTTTCGGACTTGTTTTCCGCTCCTGCCGGGGCGTTTTTTTCTTCGTCGGGACGGGCGGCGGTCTGCGCCGTTTCATCGGCGTTTTCCTCATCGGACGGGGTTCCGGCGCCGGTCACTTCAGTCTCGGCGGCGTCCGCAGTATTCTCAGCGACTTCCGCAACAGTCTCGGCGGCGTCTGCCGGCTCTTCCGACGGAATGTCTTCCTCCGCGGGATCCCCGCCCTCCTTCAGCTCGTCGGGCATGGCGATCTCCGCCGAGCGCATAAGCGAACGGTAGCCGACCGCAAGGGACGAGACGAAGGAGACGACTCCGCGAAGGACGGGTATCTTCGACGCCCGCGGAAGCGGTTTCAGTTCGCTTTTCTCCAGGCATATACTCCCGTCCGGACGTCTTACGGCCATCGCCGAGACCTTCGGGCCTCTCATCATTATTCCCTCGATCAGCGCCTGTCCGCCTATCGAAGTCTTTATCGTGCATTTATCTGACATATCGTGTAAACAACTCCGTTTTTGTCGATTGAAGTATCAGCCGAGCTTCTGCCGCCGCACGTCGGTCCCGGTGAAATAAAGGGTCCGGTAGTCTCCGAATATGCGGCTGACGATGCGGTCGGTGTATCTTTCTCCGAGCTCCCGCTGATTCAGGTTTGTGCTGATGACCGTCGGCAGTCCGAGACCGCTCCGGCGGTTTATCAGGTCGTAAAGACAGCTGACGGTGAAGGCGCTGGGGACCTCGGCTCCGAGATCGTCTATCACAAGCAGCTCGCAGGTGAAATATCTCGAGGTGTCGTTGCCGTTCCCGGTCCCGGTGTCGGTGCGGAATCTCGCACCCTCGAAATCCGAAAACATACCGACCGAACCGGTATAAAGGGCGTCGAATCCTTTGTCGATCACTTTTTTCGTCAAAGCCACCGAAAGATGTGTCTTGCCGAGGCCTGTGTTGCCGAACAATGCGAGACTGTCTGACGCAAGCGAAAAATCCTCCGCGTAATCCCTGATAAACTCAAAAACGCGCTTCATATTCGAATATGTGCGCTGATCCGACGAATAAAAGGAAAGATCAAAGTTGTCAAAGCGGCATTCCTCCATCAGACGCCCGACGCCCGAGGCGGCATAGGTCCGCATAAGGATGTCCCTTTTCATGCAGGAGCACATCCTGCCGTCGGAAAAACCGCTGTCCGAGCAGAGAGGGCAGGAATAAACGACGTCGGAGTAGTCGGCGGGATAGCCGTTGGCGGTAATGAGGGCGTCGCGCTCCGAGCGAAGCGAGGTTATGTCTTTTTTCACTTCTTCGACCGTTTCGGCGCTTTTCCCGAGAGCGATCGCCATAAGCCGCGGACCGGTCATGGCGAGACGGCGGTCGATGGCGTCAAGCCCGGGAATCGCCCTTTGAAGCTCCGCTCTCTTCTCGTCGGCTCGTCTTTCGGCTTCGAAATGTCTCGTTTCGAATTCCTCTCTGACTTTTCTGTAAACTTCGGTGTTATACGACATTCTGTCACCTCTTCCAGCCGGATGAGCGCCTGTTTCCGACGTTCCTTCCGCCGTCTCCGGCGTTGTCTACTTGTGGTGCCGAGCCGGATGAACCGTATGTCCTCTCTATCGCGGCACGGAAAAAATCGTCCGAGTCGAAGCTCTTGTCCTCTTTTTTCTTTTTCCCTTCCCTGCGCGCCGCGATCGCCGCGTCGATCTGTTCGGGGGTGTGAAGATCGCTCTCGTACCAGCCGCGCATAACGGCGTTGGCGTACCCGAGAGCCGGCTCTCCGATCGTATCGACGGTAATATTGTACGCACGCCTGATGACGTCTATATCGTATCCGTATTTACCCGTCCAGTCCTCTATCATCGACCTCTCGCGGTCGGTAAGCTCGCGCGTCATATTCATTCCGAAAAGCTTCCGTATCTGCGTCTCAAGTTTTTCGGAATTTTCTTCGAGGAGAAGATAGTCGTCCAGAAGCTCCACCGTGCTGATGCCCCTGTCGAAAAGCTCGCCGAGTTTTTTTGTGACGGCGGCAACCGATTTTTTCCCTCTGTCGGCGCAGTGCGCGCAGACGAGGAGCATGTATTCCGGGGTCAGCCCGAAATAGTCGAGCGCCGAAACCAGACGCATGTTTTCCGCCTCGCCGAACACCCGGCCGAGTATGCGCTGGCATTCGTCGAGCATGCTTCCGACGGCGGGATCGCGTCCGATGATCGCCGAGACGTCGTCGGACGTATAATTCGGCAGGGAGGCGACCGCCTCTTTTATCTTCCTTTTCGGGACGGAGGGAGCGGCTGCCGTTTCCTGCGAGTCGGTCACGACTCCGGCTCCCCGCCAGAAGGCGAGAGCGTTGTCGACGGCGGAAGGATTGTCGGCGCAGTCGGCGCGCACGGCAAGCTCGTCCCTTCCGGCTCCCGGATCCGCAAGCAGTTCAAGGAGTATGATTATATCCCGCTTGGACGCCGCCTTAAGGCGTTCGAGAACGGCTCCGGGGACGCAGAATACACGTCCGCCGTAGTTTATTCCGATAGCCGGTCCGGAAGCGTCACGGCCGGTTGATTGTTCTTTGGTCAGTTCCATTTCAGTTACCATTCGGCAGATGCGTTAAGTGTTGAATCGGCGGTATTTCCGGCAAAAAGCTCGAAAGCGCCCTGGGCGGCGGTCATGGCTCCGTTGTCCCCGCAAAGCTTCGCGGGAGGGAAACAAACGGTGATACCGAGGGACGAGCAGGTTTTCGTCAGTTCCTCCCTCAGATGTCCGTTGGCGGCGACTCCTCCCGAAACGACGAGAGACCGGCATCCGGTGAGAGCCGCGGCTTTCGGGACCGACGACGCGATCCCGACGGAGACCGCGCGGCAGAATTCAGACGCAAAAAGGGCTGCGTCGGGTTCGATCCCCTTCTGTCGCATCGAATTGATCGCGTTGAGAGAGGCGCTTTTCAGACCGCTGAAGGAAAACTCCGGACGCTCTCCGGGAAGAGCCGGCGAAGGAAGAGAGACGTAACCGCCCCCAAGGCGCGCGTCCCCCTCGTATGCCAGCCGGTCCATGGCTGCGCCGGCGGGGTATTCCAGCCCGAGGACTCTTCCGACCTTGTCGAACGCCTCACCGGCGGCGTCGTCCCTCGTTCCGCCGATCTCGACGTATTCGGTATAGGTTTTTACGTGATAAAACGACGTGTGTCCTCCCGATACCACGAGCCCGAGAAAGGGCGGTTCGGGATGGTCTTCAAGAAGAAAAGCGGTTGCGATATGCGCGGCGGTATGATTTACCGGAACGAGCGGCAGACCGTTCGAATAGGCAAATGCCTTCGCGAAATTCACTCCGACGAGCAAAGCTCCGATAAGGCCGGGGCGCGCGGTGACGGCGACGCCGTCGAGGTCCCCGGGACCGGTTCCCGCCCCGTCAAGCGCGTCCTTTACGACGCGGCCGATCGCCTCGGCGTGGGCCCGTCCCGCGATCTCGGGAACAACCCCTCCGTAAAGCCTGTGTACGCTTATCTGCGAGGCGACGACGTTCGACAGTATTGTGACGCGCCCCGAGTCTTTCCGCGCCCTGACGACCGCCGCGGCCGTCTCGTCGCAGGATGATTCGATGCCGAGCATCAGTATTTCATTCTTCATTTGTTACGATATTCAGCGACATGATGACAGCGTCCTCCGACGGGAACCTGTAATAGCGTTTCCTTACGGCGACCGGTACGAATCCGGCGCCGCTGTAAAGCGAAATTGCCGGCGCGTTTGATTTTCTGACCTCGAGATCGAGATAGCCGATGCCGCGTTCGCGGCAGAAGCCGATCAGAGAAAAAAGGACGCTCCGCGCGCAGCCGAGACGCCGGAACGACGGATGAGTCGCCACGTTTATGATATGCCCCTCTCCGGCGGCATATTCCATTCCCCCGTAGGCGGCGAGCCGACCGCTGTCGCGGTCCTCGCAGGCGACGGCGAAAACGGTGTCTCTCCGGCAGAGGTATTCAAGAGCCCCGGGGCTCCACGGATCGGAAAAACAGAGTTTTTCGATCCGCGCCGCCTCGGGAATATGTCTTTCTTCAAAAGGAAGGACGGAAAAACCGCCGGATTGATTCTCCTTCTCAGTCGTTTCCGCTTTCATAGCTGAAAAAATTGATTCGCTCAGAGAAAAGATCGGTCGCCTCCACGTAAACTCCGGAAAGTCTGTCGTGCATATACATGGCGTCGCCCGTCACGATGAGCAGAATCATATAATAAAGCGACGGATATTTCGCCGACTCGAAAAGCAGCCGGTAGGTTTCGTGATCGTAGTAGGTCGGATTGACTCTCTCCCCGCTGACGAACCTGTCCGAAATCCTTCCGAGAAGTTCTTTATCCGTGATTTCGTCAAAAGAGAAATTGGCGTCCGAGTTGTAGCAGAGGAAAAGCTTATCCGCACCGAACTGCGAAAGATCCGGGAGATCCGAAACGTCTCCGGAATATATCAGTTCCTTCAGTTCCGAATACAGCCACTCCGAACTGTCGGCACCCTCCACCGTATAGTAGTCGACGGTTACCCCGTTAAGCTCGAATACGGCGAAAACCTCCTCCGAATAGCCCTTCGGCTGATAGCATGAGGGGACGAAATGATATGATACTCCCGACTTCGGATCGTATACCTTGTCGCCTTTTATTTCAAGGCCCCTGCCGCAGGAGGCGCAGATCAGAAGGATTACCGCCGACACAAGGAGGCAGCAGGCGTTTATCGTCTTTTTCGGCATAATCGTCCTCCGGGTCAGTATCCGAATTTGCCGCTGAGCGAATCGTCGTCGGTGATCCAGTCGGACACTTCGATCACCCTGAAATTCTCGGCGTCGTCCCTGACGACCACCTTCGAGATCCCGGCGTTGATGATCAGTTTCTTGCACATCATGCAGCTGTTGGTGCCGCCCATTATCGCGCCGTCTTCAGGGGAGGTGCAGCAGAGATAAAGGATCGAACCGATCATTCTGTCCCTCTCGGCGGCGACGATGGCGTTTGCCTCTGCATGGACCGAGCGGCACATCTCGTATCTTTCACCTCTCGGGATACCGAGGTGCTCGCGGAAGCAGAAGCCGAGATCGCTGCAGTTTGCTCTTCCCCGCGGGGCTCCGTTATATCCCGTCGAAACGATGGTATCGTCCTTTACGATGATCGCGCCGAAACGGCGTCGCAGACAGGTGCTTCTTTCGGAGACCGTCCGGGCTATGTCAAGATAATAGTTTTCTTTTGAAACGCGCATGCGTTACCTCCCGTCCGTCAGGGGCGGATCTTTCTGTTGATTAAAAGCTGAAAAATCAGAGTTTCGACGCAAAATCCTTCAGGAAGGCGCGGAAGTCCTCTCCGATCTCTTCGTTCTGCGCGGCTCTCACGACGTTTGCCGTCATGAGTCCGAGCTTGGATCCGAGGTCGTATCTCGTTCCCTCGAATTCAAGAGCCGTGACTCCGTGCTCTCTCGCCTGGACGGCGATGGCGTCGGTCAGCTGAATCTCCCCGCCGGCACCCGGTTTCGTCTTCTTCAGAATATCGAAGATGTCGGGAGTCAGAAGGACTCTGCCGAGTATCGAAAGATTCGAGAAGGCGTCCTCGTCTCTCTGGGGTTTTTCGATCATATCGTCGCAGAAATACTCGTTCTCCGCTCCGCCTTTGATCGGCTCCGCCTTGAGCGAGCAGTACTTTTTGAGCATATTTCTCGGAACGGGTTTTACTCCGCAGACCGATCTGCCGTATTTTTCATAAGCGTCAATCAGCTGCAGAGTCGCCGGCTTCCCGTCGGAAAAGACGATGTCGTCTCCGTAAAGGACGGAAAAAGGTTCGCTGCCGATGAAATTCTCGGCGCAGAGGATGGCGTGTCCGAGTCCCATCGTCTCCTTCTGACGCATGAAATAGACTCTGACGCCTCCGGGCGCGGCGGCGGCGCGCATATCCGCTATCTGCTCCGGCTTGTTTTTTCTTACGAAAGCCGCCTCGTATTCGGGCGAATAGTCGAAATAATCCTCGATCGCCGTCTTGTTCCGTCCGGTGATGATGAGAACGTCGGTGATGCCGCTGGCGGCGCATTCCTCGACAAGATAGGCGATTGCCGGTTTGTCGACTATCGGAAGCATCTCTTTCGGAACGGCGCGTGAAATCGGAAGCATCCTGGTTCCAAGTCCCGCTGCGGGAATTACCGCCTTGCGGACCCGGATTCGATCGTTTTTCGCATTGCTCATTTTTATACTGCTCCTGTATGTTATTTGTTTATCTGATCAAAAAAACCGGAACGGACGGATCAAGCAGCGCTTTGATAAAAATCTCCGATCCTATCGCGATGAGTATAATCCCGCCGATCACCGTTCCCTTTCCGGCGACGGCGTTTCCTATGCGCTTGCCGGCGAGGAGTCCGACCATACAGATCGCGAAGGTAACGGCTCCGATTATCAGCGATTCGGCAAGTGCGGACCAGACGCTCATTCCGGCGATGGTGAACCCGACCGACAGCGCGTCGATCGAAGTCGCGACACCCTGAAGTATCAGCGACCCGAATCCGGTCCCTCCCGTTTCGTCTTCGTCTCCGTTTCCCCTGATTCCCTCGACTATCATTTTTATCCCGAGGAAAAGCAGAAGCAGGAGAGAAATCCAGGGTATGAACTGTCTCAGCGATTCGAAAAGCTCCTCGAGCTTGGTGACGAAAAACCATCCGGCCATCGGCATCACAGCCTGGAAAACGCCGAAGACCCCTGCCGTCAGGAGCATTTTCGGGCGCCTCATCCGAACGTCCTTAAGGGCGTTCGCTATCGAAACCGAAAAGGCGTCCATGGCAAGCGCCGCGCCGAGTAGAACGGCGTTAACTATGAAAATCAGCATTTACCGGCTCCTTCAGTATCTTCTTCCGCCGGAAATGTTGACTCCCGCTTCGGTGAGAGTTCCGATCTTTTCAAAAGCGCGGCCGGTTCCGAGTACCACGCAGTTTATCGGATTTGAAGCGACCCGCGTACGTATCCCGGTGATCTCGGTTATCAGTTCGTTGAAGCCCTTGAGGAGCGATCCTCCGCCCGTCATGCAAATACCGTTCTTGATGATATCCGATACGAGCTCCGGAGGAGTGCGTTCTATTACCTGGCAGACGGCGTCGACGACCGCCGTGATCGGGCTGAGCATCGCCTCGAGCATTTCTCCCGAGTGAAGCACAACCTCGCGCGGAATACCCTGTGCAAGACATCTTCCCTTTGCGGTGTAGACCGCCCTTTCCTGATGCCTCGACACGTTTCCGATGCGTCTCTTCACCTCTTCGGCGGTAAGGTCTCCTATCAGAAGATTGTATTTGTTTCTCACGTAATCTATGATCGCGTCGTTGAATTTTTCTCCGGCTACGCGTATCGAATCTGAAACGACTACGTTTTCAAGCGAAATGACCGCGATATCGGTGGTCCCGCCTCCGATATCCACCACCATGTTGCCGCCCGGCTCGGATATGTCGATACCCGCTCCGAGAGCCGCGGCGACAGGTTCCTCGATAAGATAGACCGACCCGGCGCCGGCGCTTTTGGCGGCGTCGACGACCGCGCGCTCCTCGACTTCGGTGATGCCCGACGGTATGCAGATGATGACCCTCGGCTTCAGCACCCGCAGTCCGCAGGCGCGTTTTATATATCTCTGGAGCATGCGCAGAGTGAGATCGTATTCGCTTATGACTCCGTCGCGCAGCGGACGCACGACCCTGATGTTTGACGGCGCCTTTCCGAGCATTTCCTTCGCCTGCTGACCGTCGCACAGAATATCCCCGGTCGTCGTATCAACAGCAACGACAGAAGGCTCGGTCACCACTATACCCGTGCCTCTGACGTAAACGAGGCAGGATGCGGTGCCGAGATCTATTCCTATGTCGGGACGGAAACGGAACGGCTTCATATCGCGTACTCTTCTCGATAAAACAAAG
>CACZSP010000196.1 GCA_902783905.1 uncultured Ruminococcus sp. | reverse complement strand
TAACGCTTATCGCGGTCTTCTATCAGGAGATCGGCTCCGGATATCTCGTGAATCCGGAGGGCAGATATCAGACGCTCGTACAGACCTCCCTCGGCGTGATCGTTCCGCTTGCGCTCTGGATCGTCGGAAACTGGTGCCTGACGACCCTCTTTGACGGCGAAGGCAGCATGAAGGACATCTTCATCGCCTGCTGCTACTCGCTGCTTCCCATCCCGATGCTTATCGTACCGACGACGATCTATTCGAACTTCGCTCTCAAGGCCGAGCTCGACATAGTTTCCTTCATCAACACCATAGCGCTGATCTGGGCGTTCCTGCTGATCTTCGTCGGAATGATGGTAACTCACGACTACACCGTCGGCAAGAACCTGATAACCACCGTCGGAACGATAGTCGCCATGGCGTTTCTGATGTTCGTGGCGATCCTGTTCACGACACTTCTCGGAAAGATCGTAAGCTTCATTACGAACATCATAACCGAGATCAACTACCGAATCTGAAAAAGGAGGAGTGATGATAATGAAAAGAATTGTCGCAATTGTTCTCTCTGTCATAATGCTCCTCGGGACCGTTATGGTGGAGGCGGGGGCGTACGCCGTCGATCTGATCTACCAGATCGATCCCAAAACCAAAAAAGCGACCGAAAACGTCGACTACGAATCGACCGTCAAGCAGTACCTGAGTCTTGAGTTCGCCACCGCCGAGGAAAAGCTCGAATCGATGGAAATGATGCTCGAAAAAGACGGGTATCAGCTGTGGGTCGATCCGCTGACCGGCGAGGTCGCCACAAAGGATCTGGCAAGCGGACAGATACTCTTCTCGAATCCTTACGACGTCGGAGCGAAGTTCACCTCCAAGACCGGCGCTCCCTCTGATTCGACCAAGAAGAAGCTCATGTCCCAGATTATGATCAGGTATACCGACAACGACACCGAAAAGGATATGTACAGCTTTGACGAGGCCGCGATGCGCGGACAGATCAAGGTCAAGAACATAAAGAACGGCGTCAGGGTCGAATACTCGATCGGACGTGAAGAGACCAGAATGCTGGTCCCGAAGATCATTGAGAAAAACAGATTCGAAACGGTCATACTCGACGTCTTCGCCAACGAGATCAACGAGATCTCCCGCGAGCACAAGGACGACGACGAGCCGATGTTCGAGATCAACTGGAGAGATTACAACGCCACCAGCGGTACCAACAGCCGCGGTGACAGAATGAAGATCTCCAAAAACGGTCTGTGGTTCGGTTTCAATCAGCTTCA
Organism: uncultured Ruminococcus sp.; assembly: GCA_902783905.1. Lineage (GTDB taxonomy): Bacteria > Bacillota > Clostridia > Oscillospirales > CAG-272 > CAG-390. The sequence continues at coordinate 9,445 of CACZSP010000196.1, read as the reverse complement.
GGCGTACTACAACTTCAAATCAACCGACGAATGCACCTCGGAAAGAGAAGAGAAGTCGCTTCTCGCCGCCTTCCCGATCTGCAGAAAGATGGACGTTTACGTATTCTCCACCGACGCCACACCGTCCGAGATCGTGCGTGTCGAGAACTACATCAAGACCTACGTATCCAGCTACAACTACGAGCAGCTCGAGTACGACCACAACCTCACCGAGTACGAAGGATCCGACAAGTCGCCCGCTCTATTCAAGCTCTCTCTCGAGTATATGCTTGACGAATGGGGCATGAGCGTGCGTCTCCCGGTCAACGGTCTGCGTTTCAACGAATCGCTCTACCAGCTGACCTACGTCAGCGTCCTTCCCTACATGGGCGCCGGAGCGAACCATCTTCTCGGCGACCAGAAGGAGACCTTCACCGGATACAACTTCTTCCCCGACGGATCGGGCACTCTCTTCCGTCACGAGGATCTTAACGTCGGCAACACGACGACGATCAACGCGAAGGTCTACGGATTCGACTTCGCCTACAACAACATAACCGGAACCCACTCCGAGACGATCAGGTATCCCGTCTTCGGTATCGTGTCCAACTACCACGACATCCGCAAGACGACCGAAGAGGTCCTGGTTTCCGAAGAGGTAAAGGATCCGACGACCGGCGAGGTGATCTCCCCCGCCGAATACGAGGAAGTCGAAAAAGACTACATTTATAAAGAAGACCGCGGATTTGCCGCGATCATCGAAGAGGGCGACGCCCTTGCCGAGCTTTCCACCTATCACGCCGGCGCGCTGAGCAAGTACAATTCGATCAGCATGCTCTTCTATCCGAGACCGAAGGACTCCTACAACCTGGCCAACGCCATCTCGGTCGGAGCCAACGCCTCCTGGACGGTCGTCAGCTCGAGAAAATACACGGGCAACTACAAGATCAGATATATCATGCTCACCGACGCGGATATCGCGAAGGAGAAGGGTATAGAAGACTACTATGAAGTTTCCTGGATGGGCATGGCCCAGGCGTACCGCGATTACCTGTACGACACCGGCGTGCTCAAGGCGCTTTCCGACGACGACGTTGACGAAAACATCCCGGCGTTCATCGAGACCTTCGGAGCTCTCGAGACAACCGAGAAGATCCTTTCGATCCCGGTCAACGTGATGTCGCCCCTCAGCACCTTCGACAACATCAAGACGATGTACGAGGAGCTGTCCGCCGAGGGCGTCGGCAACATCAAGTTCAAGCTCACCGGATTCGCCAACGGAGGAATGTTCTCCTCGATCCCGTACAGACTCAAATGGGAGAAGGCGGTCGGCGGAGCAAAGGGCTATTCGGATCTTGTGGAATACGCCGACGAAAAGGGATTCCAGATCTTCCCCGACTTTGATTTCGCCTACGTCAGAGCAAGCACAGACAAGCTGTTCGACGGCCTGCAGTTCAAGAAGCACATCGTCAAATCGATAAACGACACCTATATGTCGAAGAGATACTACAGCGCCACGCGCCAGACGATGATGGGGCGTTACGAGCTTGCCGTCTCCGCGGCATACTACGAGCACTTCTACGAAAAGCTGTCGGAAAACCTTCTCAAGTACTATGAAGGCGACGTGACGAAGACGATCTCGGTCGCAAGTCTCGGAAGCGCCCTCAACTCAGACTTCGACGAGGACGAGCCGTACAACCGCGAGGACTCGAAAAAGCTGACGATCAAGGCTTTCGAGAACATCAGCTCGAAATTCGACGACGTTATGACCGAGAGCGGAAACGCCTACACCTGGAAGTACGTCGACTATATCACGAGCCTGCCTCTCGACTCCAGCCGCTACACCAAATCCGGAGCGTCGGTCCCGTTCATCGGAGTCGTGCTCCACGGAAGCAAGCAGTTCTCCGGTTCGCCTCTCAATATGGAAGGCAACATCGGATACAGCCTGCTCAAGGCGATTGAAAACGGAGCCGGAGTATACTTCACCCTCTGCTATCAGAATTACTCCAAGCTGAAGGAAAATCAGGTGCTCAACTCTTACTATTCGGTAAGATACGACATCCTGAAGGATGATATCGTCAAGTACTACACTCTTGTCAACGATCTCACCAAGGATCTTCAGACCTCGCTCATCACTTCCCACGAATTCCTGATCGGCGAACGTATTCCCGACCCGGACGAGATCGAGGCCGACGCCGCCGCCGCCGCGAAGGCGATTGCCGACGAGATAGCGGCCGCCGAGGAAGCCGAGTCGAAGGCGAAGCTGCTGAGCCTGCTCAACGGCCGCGTATACGCCGAGCAGAACTCCGCCAGCGCCCTCGAACAGGTCAGGTACTACTACGAGCAGGCGATCGCCAACGACACCGGCGCCTACAGCGTGGACACCAACGGTAAGGTGACGCTCACGATCGGTATGAACACCCTGGTTTCGCAGGTTCTTGAACTCACCGATCAGAAGAACGCCCTCCAGGCTGACGCCGACACGAAGCTTTACAACTCCGACGTACTCAAGGCGGTCCTTGATTCCTGGAAGGAAATTTACAATCCCTTCAACTCCTTTATGTCGACCGGTCTCAACGGTGCCTACACCGATATGATCTCGACCTACGAAAAGGGACTTGCGTCGCACGCAACCAACCAGGCGACCGCCGATACGAGAATGGCGAACGTCGAAAAAGCGCTTTCGACCTACATCACCGCTCAGCTTGCAAAGGTTGAGTCGCTGCTCAAGACGTACAAGGAAACTCCGAACGAGGAGAATCTTGCCGCTGTCGTCGCAGCCGCCGGATCGCTTGAAAACGCCGAGCAGTACGTATATCTCTACGGAAAGAAATCCGAAACGGCCGCCGATCTCAAGGCGATGGCGGGCGCGTACCTGACAAGCGAAGCCTACCTTGCCCTCAAGGCAAAGGCGGACGAGGCTGCGGCCGCCGAGACGGCTGCTCTCGCCGAAGAGGCCGAGCTTATCAATTCGCTTGCCGGCAACGCCGAATACACCGCCGCAAAGCAGGCGCTGTCGAAGGCACAGACCGCTCTTACCCAGAGAAAGACGGTTCTCTCCAACATAATCACCAACTGCGACAACCTCCTTCCCACCGTCGAAGAGAAGTATAACGAACACAAGCTTCTCGCCGATCTGCGGGCCGACGCGGAGGCCGAACTTGCCGTCGTCGCGCTCGGAACGGATACGTCGAACGAATACATAGCCGCCGTAGCCGCCGCACGCGCCGAGCTTGCGAAGTTCACACCCAAGTCCAGCGCCGCCGGAGCCGCCTCCGACGCGGCAAAGGCCGAGCTCAAGGCTTACGAGGACAACTACCGGGCGACCTACGAATCGAGCGCTGAATACGCCGCCGCCGAGGCGGCAGCCGATTCCGCCGCCGCAGCGGTCGACGCGATAATCGAAAAGATCACCGCCGAATCTCCCGCCAAAGCCGCGCTTGACGAATATGTGAAGTACGCGGAGGAGAGAGCCGCCGCTTCGAGGGAACGCTCCTCCTACGAACTTGCATACCTCACCGACGCGAAGTACAACGAACTCAAGGACGCCTCCGACAAGGCCAACGCCGAGTTCAAGACGGTTTCCTCCGGTCTTCTTGCCGGAATGGAAGATTCCTCCGAATATAAGAAGCTGAAAGAGGAATACGACAACGCGAGAGCCGCCCTTGACGTCTTCGAGCTTGCATACGAGCAGGAAGAGAAATTCCAGCCCGTGAAGGAAGCTTACGAAAAGGCGAAAGAGGCATACGACAAGTTCGTCGAGATCCCCGACACCGAGGAATACAGAAAGCTGAAATCCGACGCCGAAAAGGCTTCGGAAGAGTATGAAAAAGTGATCGCCTCGGTCGCCGACATCATCAACGGAAAGTCCGACGCCGCGATTACCGACGCTCAGATCAAGCAGATAGACAGTGCCGCCGCCGCCAAGGGCAAGGCCGTTGCCGAGCTCGAGATGTTCGAAGCGAAGCATCAGGCGGAAGTCGAAGCCATCAGGGAATATCCCTACTATCTGTCCGATCTCAACGTCTCCAAGAGAGCGGTCGAAAGCTACGCCGCCGCCTATCTGAAGACGCTTGAACAGGCGATAAAGGATTCCGAAAGCGAAGAGAAGCCCGAGGAGACGCTCGGCGGAAAGTACAAGGCCGCCAAAGCCGCCTTCCAGAAGGCCGAGACAGCGCTCAACTACTTCACCGGCGCCACCTCGGTACCGAAGACCGTAACCGACGCCAAGGTCTGGTCCGAAATGATCAAGACCGACGCGAAGTACGTTGCCGCCGACCAGGCGAGAAGTAAAGCGAAGGATAATCTCTCGAATTACCAGAAACAGTTCAGCGCCTGGATAATGGCGACCACCGAAGCCGGACTCTCCGGCGTCACCGACCCCGCGATTCTGGAGCTCAACGCAAAATACATCGCCGCCAGCGCAAAGTACAACGCTGCTAACGACCAGATGACCGCTGCCGGCAATGCCCTGCGTACGGTCGACCCGCAGCTTTACAGCGCGGCGAACTCCTACTATTCGGTCGTCAACACCCTCATCTCCAACGAAAACACCGATCTTGCCAACAAGACCAACCTTGAGACCAGCGGTCTGAAGGCTGCTTACGACAAGGCAAACGCCTCCTTCTCCAAGGTTAAGGAAAAGGTCGACTCGCTGACGAAGGAATCGTCCGACGCCGAAGCCGACTACACTCTCACGGCCACCGAGCTCGGTACCGTCACGAAGAAGCAGGCCGACGCCATCAAGTCGGTCAAGACCCAGATCTCGAGAGTATCGACGAACATCGTCCCGCGTCTGAACTACTACGTAAAGAACGCGAGAACGGCTCTCGCCGACACCGATTACGCTCTTGAAGTGCTCGGAAGCGACACGTCGTATTCCGAGGACCTCAGGAAAGACCTTGCCGCGACCAACGCGAAGGTCCACGAGATCGAAGCCGAGATCCGCGAGCTCAGCAAAAAGACCCTCGAAGCCGCAAAGCATTCGCTTGAGGAAGCTTCGAAGATCATAACGACCGATACCACGGTCGCCGATCCTTACGACGATTCGACTCCTGCCGAAGAGACGGAAGAGGAGGAGACCGAGGAAGATGAAGGATATCCCGTCACCAAGTATACCGACCAGAGCGGAAACATCGTCCGCATCGGATACGCGAACGGCGTGTCGTTCGTCCTCAACTACAACTATTTCGACGTGACCTGCGTCGTCGGTGAAGAAACGGTTTCCGTTCCCGCCTACGGAGGAATCCGCTTCAACGCGGACGGAACGTCGAAGACCTTTACCACCAAGATCAACTGACGGGAGGTAAAAAATGACAAACGATATACAGCTGAACAACACTGTAAGCGCGCCGAAGGTCTCCGGTATTAAAAAGAAGCGGAAGATAGCTTCCCTCGACCGGAGAAAGGCCCGCGCCGGATGGTTTTTCGTGCTTCCGTTTATCATCGGATTCGTTGCGATCTACCTTCCGATGATCTTCGACTCGATCAAGTACTCCTTCTGCAGGATAAAGATCGTGTCGGGCGCCGGATTCGAAACGACCTTCGTCGGCTGGCAGAACTACAACGAGGCGCTGTTCGTCAACCCGAACTTCGTCAAGGTGCTGCTCTCCGGACTTCAGACGCTGGCCTTCGATATCCCCGCCATCATCCTATTCTCGCTGTTCATGGCGGTCCTGCTGAACCAGAAGATGGTCGGGCGCGCCGTATTCCGCGCGATATTCTTCGTTCCCGTTATTCTCTCGACGGGTATCATGGAGTCGATAGACGCCCAGAACCTTTTCGATGAGCTGGGTGAAGAAACGATAGCCGACGGGACAGGACAGTCGACCGCCGCCGATATAGTTTCGGCGATCGATATAGAAGCGCTGTTCGCCAACATGAGGGTCGGTACCGAAATAGTCGATTACGTCGTCAACGCGATCAACAACATTTACGGTATCGTAAACCGCTCGGGCGTTCAGATGCTGATCTTCCTTGCCGGACTTCAGTCGATATCCCCGGCCATCTACGAATCCTGCCAGATCGACGGCGCTACCGGCTGGGAGACCTTCTGGAAGATAACCTTCCCGATGATCAGCCCGATGATACTCGTCAACGCGGTCTATACGATCATAGACTCCTTCACGACGGATTCGAACCAGGTGATGAAGTTTATCGCGTCGGAGTATACCAAATCCAGCGGTCAGGAAATCAGCTCGGCGATGTCCTGGATGTACTTCCTGATAGTCATTGTGATAGTTGCGATCATAGCCGCGATATTCTCGGCGTTCGTCTTCTATCAGCGCAGAGATTAAGGAAAGGAGGACGGAATAATGAACGCACAGCCTGCGGCTCCCAGAATCACCAAAGAGTCGAAGAACAAGATCAGGGTTGAATTCGAGCGCACTCCGCTCAAGGAGCGTCTGAAAGCAAAATTCATCAACGCTTCCTTCATACTCGACGTCGTCTGGTATATTTTCCGCCTGATCCTGCTTATCGGTATCGCCTACATAGTCCTGTTCCCCTTCTATACCAAGATCGCCGGTTCGTTCATGGGCAAGGACGACTTCGTCGACGTCACCGTTATGATGATCCCGAAAAACTTCTCGATCGACATCTACAAGTTTATCCTGCTTGAAAACGATTATTTCAAGGCGTTCGGAAACACGCTGCTCCTCTCGGGGTCTACGGCGCTGATCCAGACATTTATCTGCTGCCTCATCGGTTACGGTCTTGCGAAGTTCCGTTTCAAAGGCGCGAAATACGTCTTTGCTCTCGTCATCTTCACGATGGTCGTTCCGCACATGACGCTGCAGTTGTCGATGTTTATGGGATTCCGGTTCTTCGACGTCTTCGGAATAGTCAAGTTCCTCTCCGGGCACGCCCGGGTGGGGGACGTGAAATGGATCAACGACATACTCTCGAACATCAACATTTTCGGTACGGCGAGCAAGAACAAGATAATCAAGGGAATCATCAGCGACGGCGCCATCAACCTGAACAACAGCTTCTGGCCGCTGATCATCCTCTCTCTCACCGGACTCGGTTTCAAGAACGGACTGTACATCTTTATGCTCCGTCAGTTCTTCCGCGGAGTCCCGGACGAGCTTGAAGAGTCCGCCTACATCGACGGCTCGGGCACCTTCCGTACCTTCCTGACCATCATCCTTCCGCTTTCGGTTCCGATGATGATCACCGTCTTCCTCTTCGCCTTCTCATGGCAGTGGACCGACGACTTCTATACGACGCTCTTCTTTACCACGAACAAGACGATACTCATGCCGGATATCGTAAAGATTCCGACCACGCTTGAAACCAACTACGCCGGTCAGAACCTTTACTACTCCGCCATCAGAAACACCTGCGGACTGCTTATCATAATGCCTCTCGTCATTATGTACGTGTTCCTGCAGAACTTCCTTGTACAGGGTATAGAAAGAAGCGGACTTACCGCCGATTAATCAAACGGGAAAAGGGGCTGTTAAAAAAGTCGGACTTTTTTAACAGCCCCGCAAATTCGGCGGAAGATAACGCCGGAACGTTTTTTCCGGATCACGCGAATTCCGAACGATTATCCGGGCGAGGTGACATTGTTATGAAACGAGTTGTAATATTTGCACTCTGCGCGAGTCTTTTGCTCTGCGCTTTTGCTTCCTGCGCCGATCCGGCTCCTGCGGGTACGGGCGAGGCGTCGCAGCCGGCAGGGACAGGCGAACCGCCGCAGTCCGGATCCTCCGGACAGGAAACGGATGATTCCGGAGAAATCACGCCGACGGCGTCCGCCCGATACGAATACGCCCTGCTGGATCTCGATCTGCTGAGGTTTGCCGGAAGCGTGAAAAAAGGAAATACCGTGATCTCTCCGGTTTCCGTCAAATACGCTCTCGGAATGCTCCTTGCGGGTACCTCCGGCAAGGGGAGAGAGGAGCTTTGCGCCGCTCTCGGTTTTGCCGAAGAAGCGGGGAGAGAAAACGAACTCGAATCCGAAGTAAAGTCGTTCAACCGATTCGTCGAGGGATTCAACGCGGCGGCAGAACGCTCCGAAGGAAAGAACAGGCAGGCGGTGGCGCTTGCCGACTCGGCGTGGAGGAATTCCGGCGTTTCCGAATTTTCGGATCTTTTCAAACTGAGACTGGAAATGTTCGACGCGGACGTTTTTGAATTCACGCCGGAAAATATTGTAAAAAGAGCAAACGACTGGACGAAGGAAAAGACGCGCGGCCTGATACCCGAACTGTTCGAGCCCGGATACGACGCCTCGTCACTGATCGCACTGCTCGTAAACGCTCTTTATCTGAACGTCGAATGGAACGCGCCCTGGAATCCGGCGGGCGAGAAAACCTTCAACGGCAGCTCCGCGAGCACGAAAAAGGATTTTATCACGACGTCAGGAAGCTTCAGGTATTATAAAGACGAAGAAACCGAGCTTGTCGCCGTGCCGATGCAGAACAGCGTCTGCTGTCTGTTCGTTATCGGAAGCACCGAAAAGCTCGCAGACAAACTGGCGCAGGCGCAGCCCGCCTCCGTCCGCGTCACGGTTCCGAAACTGTCCGTAGAGACTTCTTTCACCGATAACGAACTGGTGAATTTCTTGTGCGACAGAGGAGCGACAGCCGTATTCAACGCGGGTTCCGGCGCGCTCGGAGATATGTTCGCGAAGGACGAAGGAGCTTTTGTCAGCGATATAATTCACAGGGCAAAACTGGGACTGGATGAAAACGGAATAGAAGCCGCAGCGGTCACCGCCGTCGCGGTCGCCAAGGGCGGTATTTCGCAGGAGCCGAAGATCGAATTCCTCGCCGACAGGGATTTCGGCTTTTTCGTGTATACGTCGCCGTCCGACTGGACGCCCGACGAGATTGTTCTTTTCGAGGGAATCGTCCGCGAATGAATCCGCCGGCCGGAATGCGTTTTTTTCATCCCGCGAATTGACAGAAACGCCGAAAATGTGATATACTAATAAAATAATAAAGAAATAAAGAATCGGGAGCCGCGGTGCTCCGTCGGGACGCGCCGCGATGGAAATGAAGGATTACAAAGACAGACGCCCGCCGGCACGGCAGCAGGCCGACGCTCCGGAGGGGCTGATATACGGCCGTAACGGAGTGAGGGAACTGCTTAAGTCGGGCAGGGAGATCGACAAAATAATGATAAGGCGCGGCGAGCGCGAGGGATCGATAAACGTGATCGTAGCGGAGGCGGCCGCGCGCGGAATACCGGTCGTTTACGTCGAAAAGGAAAAGCTGGACTCGCTCTGCCGCGGAGGCGTTCATCAGGGCGTTGCCGCCTTTGCCGCCGAAAAGGCGTACTGTTCGACCGACGATATCCTGGATATCGCCGTACAGAGGGGCGAAAAGCCCTTTATCGTCATTCTGGACGGGGTGGAGGATCCGCACAACCTGGGGGCGATCATACGCTCCGCCGAATGCGCCGGAGCCCACGGAGTTATAATCCCCAAGCGCCGGGCGTCGGGACTCACGTCGAC